>CANJEC010000167.1 GCA_947473395.1 Actinomycetota bacterium
CCTAGGGGCAACACCTGATCAGGTGGCCGAAGGGCTGGCCCGGATCATTCCGACCGCAGTAGATGCGCTCACCCCGGGCGGAAATCTGCCTTCGGGTGCCAAGCTCAATCAGCTTGATTTGGTCGATTTGCTCTCGGGAGTTGACCTGCCGGCACTGCTCGCCTGAAAGCGTTCGCACTAGCATGGCGGGTCAGCTATGAATCCGGACCTTCAGCAGCCATGACGCCGAGCGGTATTGCCCAAGCAGCAGGAGCGGCGCTTTTGGTGGCAGCTGGGCTTTGGTTGGTTGGCTCGGTTCTTCTGAGCGCGTTGCGCACCGTGGTTGTCCCTCGAGGCGAACGGCCCAAGCTGACTGCATTGGTGTTTCTCTCAATCCGCCGCTCACTTGACCTTCCGCTGCGTCGCGCTAGCGCTCATCGCCGAGAGCAACTCCTGCAACGTTATGCCCCAGTTGGCCTAGTACTGCTTGCCGCGACCTGGGCCGTGTTAGTTATTATCGGGTTTACTCCGTTGCACTGGGCGCTTGGCGATGTGGGTTGGATCGAGGCCTTACAAGTCTCGGGTTCATCGCTCACCACGCTCGGATTTGCTAACGCAGATCCCACCCCGGCTCGCTTGGTCGAAATACTTGAAGCGCTCATCGGACTCGGGTTGGTCGGGCTGCTGATCTCGTTTTTGCCCACGATCTACAGCGCGTATTCCCAACGTGAGATTCTGGTAGCTCAGCTATCTAGCCGGGCCGGTCAGCCACCCTCGGCTGCCAATTTTGTTATTCGTCAGCAGTCCATCCGTGGCCTGGAGAACCTTGAAGAAACCTGGGCTGAATGGGAAGACTGGTTTTCATTTGTTGAGGAGTCGCATTCCTCATACCCGTCGCTGGTCTACTTTCGCTCGGGCGAAGGGCGGTCTTGGGTAACGGCCGCTGGGGCGTTGCTTGACTCGGCGGCACTGATCGATGCAGCCGTTGACCTCCCTCACGAGCCGTCCGCTGCGTTGTGTCTGCGCTCGGGCTTCCTGTGCCTTCAAGAGGTTGCAGCGCAGTTCCTGATTCAGTTCAATCCATCACCTCAGCCCGATGACCCAATCAGAGTCAGCCGCTCTGAATTTAACGAGTGTTGGGACTCCCTTGACGCAGCGGGTGTACCGCTCGTAGAGGACCAAGACCAAGCATGGCGCGATTGGGCGGGTTGGAGGGTGAACTATGAGGAGGCGCTGCTTGGGCTCTGTGCACTAGCGGAACCGCCCTGGGCACTGTGGTCATCTGACCGAGTGGAACCGGTACAGCGACGTATCTGGGCGACCATCTGGCGACACATGCGCACCAATGGTGTCTAACGGCGAGAACCTAGTGCGAGTAGCTAGGCGGTGCCGAAGTGCACAAGGTCAAGTAGTACCGAAGAGGTGACTCCTACGAATCTGACCTCGGCGCTTGCTGACCCGGTTGGTGCCATGACGTTGAGTGTGACGGGGCCAAGATCGTTGGCCGCGCTGCTTGCCGAACCTGAGGAGACTCCGACTGAGGCATCGGCGGAATCGAAGAATTCGACTGCGAAACTGATATCTCCAGAGGAGTAAAAGGTGAGGACGTATTCGCCCGGAGAGATGCCGGTGACCCGCTGCGCAAGGCTTGCACCGTCGGTCAGGTGAGCAAGATTTGATGCACCTAGTGGCGGTGCGCCGGTGGTGTTCATCAAGTCGTAGGTGACCACACCGGTTCCCAAAGTCAGTTGGATGGTCGATTCTTTCTGGATGTTGTAGTCAGCCAGCGTGCGACCGTCATTGAGTTTTTGCCCTGCAAAGATCAGTCTCTGCATGTCAGGGACTAGCCCCTCTTTTTCTTGGATCTTTTGTTTGACGTTTTCAATCGAATCACTTGAGTCGACGTCCAAGGTGATCGTCCTACCCGTCAGAGTCTTCACAAATATCTGCATGCTCATGCTGTCACCGTCCAGTTCGTGAAGGTTGATCCAAAAACGTCAGATTCGAAGGATGGGTTGGCTAACAGGTTCGGTCCTGCAGGCGGCGGGGTCGTTGTGGTGGTGGTTGTTGGAACGGGTGGTGCCACGCATCCGCTTGCGAGTACCAGCATTCCTGCCGCGCCAATCCCGGATGCCAGCAGAAATTTTCTTCGCGTTGACGTGGCTACCACCGCATCGCTTGTCGCCATTGCACTACCTCGCCATGTTGAGACTACCGAGTTGTCAGTCTTCTTGATTTTGCTTGAGGATGCAAGAAGTTCAGGTGGGTAAACACACCTGTGTGGCACACCGTCAGAGCGGGTTGCTACGCAATGCCGAAGTGCACGAGGTCAAGTAGTACCGAAGAGTTAACTCCTACGAATCTGACCTCGGCGCTTGCAGACCCACTTGGTGCCATCACGTTGAGTGTGACGGGTCCAAGATCGTTGGCCGCGCTACTTGCAGATCCTGAGGAGACTCCGACTGAGGCATCGGCAGAGTCGAAGAATTCGACTGCAAAACTGATATCTCCGGAGGAATAAAAGGTGAGGACGTACTCGCCCGGAGAGATGCCGGTGACCCGCTGCGCAAGGCTTGCTCCGTCGGTCAGATGGGCAAGATTGGATGCTCCTAGTGGCGGTGCACCCGTGGTGTTCATCAAGTCGTAGGTGACCACACCAGTTAGGTAGATCAGGTGAAGGGTCGCTTCTTTCGAGATCGTGTAGTCGGCCAGCGTGCGACCGTCTTCGAGTTTCTGCCCTGCAAAGATCAGCCTCAGCATGTCTGGGGCTAGACCCTCTTTGTCTTGGACCTTCTGCTTGACGTTTTCTATCGAGTCACTTGCTTCGACATCAAGGGTGATCGTTTTGCCTGTCAGAGTCTTCACAAAGATCTGCATTCCGCTCATGCTGTCACCGTCCAGTTCGTGAAGGTTGATCCAAAAACGTCAGATTCGAAGGACGGGTTGGCTAACAGGTTCGGTCCTGCAGGCGCCGGGGTCGTTGTTGTGGTGGTTGTTGGCGGAACGGGTGGTGCCACGCATCCGCTTGCGAGTACCAGCATTCCTGCTGCGCCGATCCCGGATGCCAGCAGAAATTTTCTTCGAGTTGACGTAGCCGCCGCCGCATCGCTTGTCGCCATTGCACTACCTCGCCATGTTGAGACTAAAGATTTCCCAGTATCCCTGAGTTTGGTTGCCAATGCAAGGAGTTTGGTGGGCAAACGGCCACTTGTGCTTCTCGGCCCGAGCAGCTGGCGTGGCCGGAGCGCGGTATTCGAGGCATTGCACCGAGCACACCCATTACCGTTCGCAGAATGGATGATCCAAAGTTCCGCGTGCTGCTTGAACCCGAAGACGAATACCCCCATGAGCCCGAAGATGTGTCGAACTACAACGAGTCGATGTACCTGAATGTGTTCGATGCGGAGAACGAGATTGGCGGGTGGTTCCGGATTGGGAATCGGGTCAACGAGGGATACGCAGAGATGACAGTGTGTGTGTATATGCCTGGCGGGCGGATCGGCTTTATCTACGGCCGCCCGCGCATCAGTCGCAACGACGCAATGGATGCTGGCGGTCTGCGCATCGACGTGGTCACCCCCTTCGAGCAGCTGACGGTGACCTATGAGGGCAAGGTGTGTTTGCTCGAGGACCCTCGACAGATGGCCGACCCACGCAAGGCGTTTGCAGAGAACCCAATGGTGGATTGCTCGGTGCACCTTGACGTGCGTGGCATCTCGCCGATGTACGGGGGCCGCCCAGTCAACGCCGACGGATCTGATCTAGTGGTGCAAGCAGAGAAGTCATTTGCCAAGGCCCATTATGAACAGCACACGGCGGTCACGGGCACTATTACCGTGGGTGAGGAAGTCATTCAGATTGATGGCCTTGGACTGCGAGATAAGTCATGGGGGCCCAGGTATTGGCAGGCTGTGCACTGGTATCGCTGGTTGCCGTTCGTGTTTGGGCCTGACTTTGCGATGATGCTGTCGATCATCGGCGGCGAAGACCCAACGGTGCCTCCGCGACAGAGTGGGATGGTGCTCGAGAACGGCAAGTACTCGCTGATTCGTGAATGCACCATTGAGTCTGACTGGGACGAGGACAATTACCAAACGGGCATGCGCTGCTGGTTACGCACTGATGACAAGGAGTACGAGGTGACGGGTGAGGTGATCTCACTCATCCCCCTGCGCAATCGCAGAACTACCGAAGACGGCGAGCAACTCGTGACCAGGATTACCGAGGCCATGACTCGCTATCGCTGCGGGGACCGAACGGGTATTGGCATGAGCGAGTACCTGGATCAGATTCGTGATGGTGTTCCCGTCGGCCCGGATGTGAACTGAGGTTCTGCTCAGTCGGGTTCGCTACGGCACAAGCTCGCAGGCGCCGTGCTCAGAGTTTGAGTTCTGCAGCGATGCTGGCAAACCTGTTGGAGCGTATGCCGGCCTGCATCATGTCGGCCTCTGCAGCATTGGTCAGGAACGCAAACGAGATTCCCGTTGCGGGGTCAGCCCAAGCCACCTGTGCGTGTGCCCCGGCGTGACCAAAAGCTGCCGGTGAACACCCTCGTCCGAAAATCGCATAGCGAAGCTCATGCAGGCCGTCATTGCCTGCAACTACCAAACCAAGGGTGCGGTTTACAGGAACCCCCATAAGGGGATCCTCATAGGTGCAGCGAATATTGGTTCTGGCATCGTTCAGCACTTCGGCGTTCCAGAGCTCGCCCGGGTTGTGCAGC
>CANJEC010000168.1 GCA_947473395.1 Actinomycetota bacterium
CAAGTGGAACGATCCTTCGATTCAAGCAACAAACCCCGGGGTTGCGTTGCCGGATAAAAAGATCCGCCCTGTGGTGCGAAATGACGGTTCTGGCACAAGCTATGTGCTGAGCGAGTACTGCATCAACGTTGCGGGTGATGTGTGGAATGCGTTCAAGACCTATGTCGCAACTAATAATCCTGATCAAAACTCCATCCCGCTTCGTGAGGGTGGCCCCGTTTCAACCTGGCCTCAGGGAATCGGCAGCGCAACAGGGGCAACAGCCTCAACTGGTGTGGCTCAAACTGTTCAGCTGTCCCCGGACACGATTACCTATGTCGATGCCGCCACTGCTGTAACAACCTTTATCGATGGTGCAACCTCACCCGTAGCTAGCGTGGAGAACGCCGCCGGTGCGTATATGAAGCCAGTCCCAGCAGCAGCAACCATTGCTCTCGGCTACGCCGAGGCCAGAGCGAATGGAACATTTGCTTTGCGCTATGACGGGGCTGACCCCGGCGCTTATTTCCCGTCGACCTATTCCTATGTGATTGCCCAAACCGCCGGATTCGATCCGGCCAAGGGCAAGGTGTTAGGAACATTTCTGAACTACGCAGTTACGGCTGGGCAACGCAACGTTGAAGAACTGAGTTACTCCCGATTGTCTACAGTTTTGGTAAATCTGGCCTTAGATAAGGTCCAGCAGATTCCGGGTGCTCCGGCTCGCCCGACTGATCTGGCTGGGGCACCACCGCCTCCGAATGTGCTCGCTGGAACTGGTGCTGGTGGTGCTGCAGGTGCTGCGGGTCTGGCTGGCGGTGTGGCTGGTGCTGCCGGTGGTAGTGCTGGTGCGGCCGGCGCGGCCGGTGGTCTTGGCGGCTCAGGGGGAGCGGCACTCACCCCCGAGCAGGCAAAGGCTGCTGCTGCAGCGGCAGAAGTATTGGCAGCACAGGCCCAGGCTGCCTCTGAGGCTGCAGCAGCTGATCAATCAGCTGCAGACGAGATCCTCGCAGTGCAAACGAACGGGCCTGGTGGCCGAGAAGTGATTTTCACTCTGCTTCAGGGAGCGCTGTTAGTAGGCCTCGGAGTGTTTCTGTCGAAGGGAGTTCGAACCTCATGGCAAAAAAAGTAGTAACCGGTAAGACGACCGGAACAAAGCAGGTAGGGCGGGCAATGAAGGAGAATAAAAAAATAGGAGCTCGCAGAGGCCTACTGTCTCGAGGCATTCTTTCAGCAGGGGCTGTGTTGCTTCTTGGCTGGGCGGTGGTTCCGTTTGTTGCCGGAGCACAAACTGATCCGGCTGAACCCGTTGAGCTGCGGATTGGAGTGACTCACGAATCTCTTGCACCGGCGCTTACCTGGCTGGGTGCTGTAAAGAACATTCCTGGGTCCACTACGGCACGGCAGATTTCCGGTGGTGATGCACAGTCTAAAGAGCGGATGATAACGGGCGGTGCCGATATTGCAGTGAGTGGTACTCCATTTACTGAGGCCGAGACCAAGGCTCTGGAAGCTACGGGTCGGTCAGTGATTGAGGCTCCGATTCAAGCAGTAGGTATGTCGTTTCTGGTTTCGGGGCCGCGCCCAGAAGGGATCGACCTATGTGGATTTGTCGACGACGATCTGTTTCTCGGCGACGATCCGGACGATGAGACGCCGCCGGAGTGTTTGAAGGTGCGGGACTTTGAAGGACCTCTCCGACTGACCTCTGCCAATCTGGCCGATGTCTTTCTAGAGAGTCCAGTAAATAATTGGCAAGACCCAGAGTTCTTATCGCTACTAGGCGAATTCCAGCCTGGCGGGCTCTCGATGTATTCGCCGCTTCGTCCCGCCTCTGCAGTATTAAGAAGTGACGCCGGGATGGCGAACCTTGCCCTTGGTACCTATCTCAGAGCGACCCAGCCAACCAAGTGGACAGACCGCTCAACAAGTCTGTTCCTCAATCCGGAGCCAGCACCAGACGCGACCTGGCCCTTTACTCGTGCACCCGCAAAGCAGGGTCTGCCGGACGCGGTGGGTGTGATTCGGCAATGGAAGACGGCGTCGGCCGCAGTAGACGTTCCCGCCGAGAGTGGTGCCATGACCATGACCACCCCACTTGCAGCAGCCCAAGCCATTCAAGCTGAGGCAGAAGAACCGGCATTTGATGCCACGGGCGAAGCAAATCTCAGGACCGACTTGTATGTGGCACAGATGAAGAACGGTGCCGGTGAATGGCTATCACCTACCCCCGCCGCCATATCAACTTCTTTGGCTGCAGGAGGCGGAGCGCCCCTGTTTGCTGCAACGCAAAACGTGCCAGGGGGGTGGCCATTGTCTTGGGCGAACTCAATCTATGCACCCGATTCCGGCCTGACGGGAGTAGAGGCCAACACCGTTGCAGCGATTATCCGTTGGCAGTCAACAGTGGGCCGGCAGCGATCGGCTGAACTGAGCGATGGGCAGTTGCCCGATGTACTGGTCGCTCAAGCTCTGGCTGCAGCCGACAAAATTGTTAGCTCTAACTGCACTGCTGCAGGACTCAA
Source organism: Actinomycetota bacterium (assembly GCA_947473395.1). Lineage (GTDB taxonomy): Bacteria > Actinomycetota > Acidimicrobiia > Acidimicrobiales > Microtrichaceae > IMCC26207. The sequence goes on from CANJEC010000168.1 coordinate 2,505, forward strand.
GACGGTGCTCACCAGTGACGTCGAACGGTTTGCTCCTGCGGGAACGTTGGCGGACCTTGGCAAAACTCTCTGGTGTGATACTCCCTTGGATGGCAGTCCTGTTGTTGATGAAGGGCCTGCAGTGGACCCGTTTACGGGGGCTGTGGACGCGTTGACGGGGGCTATTGTGCCCGTGGTTGCGGGAGTTTCGGCCTCGTCTGGATCAACTTCTGGGACGAACAGCCCCCTTTCGGCGAGTTCGGCAACTCCTTCATCATCCAGCGCCACCGTGGGTAGCGCAGACTTCTCTACTGAGAGTGCAGACACCGCGACGGGAGGCATCGCTGCGACTCTGCCACCAGTGAAGGTGGCTCGAATCATGCCGTTACCCCTACCGGGCTCCGACCCGCGCTTTGACCGGCTAGCAACGCTTGCACTCGGTGGGCTGATGTTCCTGGGCGTCCGTGCGTTGATGAGACGATCGGGACTGATTTCTGCATGACTGACGTCATTGACCTGCGGCCAGATCCAGATGAAACGGAACCAAGTTCTGTAGAGGAGTCGACCCTTGAATCCGATCAGGAGGATGAGGTCACGGACCCCGGGGCCTCGCTAAAAAGGCGAAGAATCATTCTTGCGGTCATCGTGTCGTTGATTCTCTTAGTCGCTGCAGATGCTGTGATTGGAGCAGCAGTACACGCTGAGCATCAACGACATCTAGCTGCTGAGTTCGCTATCCCCACCGAGGAACTCGCAGTTGGCGATGCTGCATTTGTGTTGCAGATACCGGCCCTGGGAGTAAATGAGGTCGTAGTTGAGGGGGCCTCTGCGAGCGAATTGCGAGGCGGCCCCGGTCGCCGTTTGGATTCAGTACAGCCAGGAGATTCTGGTAACACAGTTATTCAAGGACATAAGACTCGTTTTGGTGGGCCGTTTGGCCAATTGAAAGATCTGAAGGGTGGAAACTCGATCTATCTTCGGAGTAGATCGGGAGATGTCACCGTGTACAAGGTGGCCAAGGTTCGCACCGTAGGAAGCGATCAGGTCAAGTACTTGGAATTCGAAGGGCCAAATCGCCTGACCCTGGTTTCGAGTGCCGGCGGCCCGCTAGATGGCTCGCGAGTGGTGGTTACTTCTGCGGCCGACGATTTGTCGGTTACGAATGAGAATGCAGGCGATACAGCAGGTAAGGACAAAGCAGTAGAGGAGGCCGCGCCTACCGCAAATGCCGAGGAAGAGGGCGCACCAATTCAGACCTATGACGTTCGTGGACTTGGCGGAGCGGTCCTGCTGCTCACTGGAATTGGGCTGATCGCCGTAGGGATCCTGGTGGGTTTTGACCTGAAGAAGAAGTACGGCTGGGGAGCTGTGCTGTTGGTGGCCGGTAGTTCAGTCGCTTTAGGAGTGATTGTCCTGCTATTCAACATCTCGATGGTGGTTCCGACTACCTACTAGCAGGATAAACAGTTAGATTTAAATCTATCTATTATTTACTTTGGGGACATCTTGAGTTTGATTCTTATTATGATTTCAGCGCGTCTTCGTGGGCAAGTGAACGACTAGGGAACAAGTAACAAACACTCGTGGGTAGGTCTTGATCTTGGGTATTTCTCCATGCATAGTCAGTCTTGGCACTCTGCTGTGGAGAGTCAATTCGATTGAAAGGCGTACCGAGTGAAACCTCGCTTAATTGTCAAGTCACTAGCTGGATTGGCCCTTGTGCTTGGAGTTGCCTCGATGGCAGCCCCAGCCGGAGCTTCTACGGTGACCGTGACCCCCAACCCCGTTACTGTTACACCAAACCAGACAACGGCCAACGTGACCGCTAGCTGGACTGGATTGGCAGCAAATACGCTTGTATTCGTTGACATCTGCAAGAAGTCAATCGTCGACCCAACATTTGACGTCTCTGCTGACTGTGGCGCTTACTCAGGCATCACTCCCAACGGCAATGCCGCTGGAGCAAACAGCTCAGTACTCGAGGTCTTCCGTGGCCAAGATCCAGCTGGTGAAAACTGGGGATGCTTTGCAGCGGGCGACACTGCTCCTGCTGGAGTAACCAAGTACACCACCTGCTATGTGCGTGTTACTGACAACTCTGTCTTGAACAATGACAGCGATTCCGAGACAGCCTTCACCTTCTCCGTCTCAAGCGGTGACGTTCCAGAAGCACCTCTCACCATCTTGTTGCC
>CANJEC010000169.1 GCA_947473395.1 Actinomycetota bacterium
AGTAGGCCATCGGCTGGCCGTGCTTCTTCTCGATCGCAGGAAAGAACGCCGCGCGGTCACCGGACTTGGTCGCCATGACTGGATCTTACGCGTGGGGCTCGTCGCGAGGTCGCCCTGACGCCCGGGACGCCCGGGACGCCCGAGGCTGCCGGCGAACTGAGGCTGCCGCATTGGCGCCGGTAAGCCACGGTATCCGTGGTTTACCGGCGCCAATGATTCGGGTGGCGGTGCGAAGGACCGAACCCCTGCAGGTTCGGTCCTTCCCTATCGGCACGCAAAAACGGCCCTCTTGCGAGGGCCGTTTGCATAATCGTTGGTGGCGGGGGTGGGATTTGAACCCACGACCTTCGGGTTATGAGCCCGACGAGCTACCGAACTGCTCCACCCCGCGGCGTGAGGTCAACTCTACTGCCACCAACGCCAAGCTTCAATTCCTCTCAGCTTCACTGGAAAGGACTTGCATTGCTGAGCTCCCCGGTGAACGCTCGTGATGTGCGCAACCAGTTGGCTCCAGCCCCTATGCCAACGCGAGGTCGCGTTCCGCTCTGGCAGCTTCTAGCATTTGCATTCATGGCTGCGTCATTCATCTCCGGGTGCAGTTTTGGAGAGGATCCAGACGCGCCCGCCCCCAAGCTGCCTCTGCCGCCAGAGACAAACATTGCTTACGGACCAGACCTTGGGTGCACCGACGCAAACGGATCGCCCACGGGTGCCCCGGCTAGTGATTGTGGCGGGGCGCAGCAACTCGATATTTACCGTTCGCCACAACCTGGCCCCAACCCGGTGTTGTTGTGGTTTCACGGGGGTGGCTTTGTGGCTGGCGATAAGTCGGGGGATGTTTCTGCCTACTTAGAAGCCGCCCTCAACGATGGCTGGGACATTCTCGCAGTGGATTACCGCCTCACAACGATCACTGGCGAGAACGAGTTCCCGACCGCAATTCAAGATGCGAAACGGGCTGTGCGCTGGGTGAAGGCCAATGCCGAGGAACAAGACTGGGACCCAAACAACGTGGCCGCCATGGGCGAGTCTGCTGGCGGAAACATCGCAGCCATGCTCGCAGCTTCAACTAACGAGGCTGATCTTGAACCAACCAACCTTCCGGCAGGACTCTCGGGCAGCGCTACCGCGCCGATTGATTCAACGGTGATTGCGAGCATTGCGCTTATTCCCGTGACTGATCTGACACTGTTCGCGCAGAATGATGTTTGGGGAGACCTCGTCAACAGGTACGTCGGCTGCAGCAGGGACAGCAAGCTCTGCGAGGCCGGGTATCAGTTGGGCTCAGTGCAAACCCATGTCACCGCGCAGAGTCGGCCGCTACTCTCGCTTCACGGGATCAACGACCCACTTGCCGCACCCCAACAGGGAGTTCTGCTGAGAGAGGCCTACTCGGCAGCGGGTATACCCGAACGCTTTCGCCAAATCGTCGTCAGTGACGGTCCCGAGCGCTACCAAGGCCACGAGGTGGACTACAAGCGCTTTGTTGGCGACTTTGTTGAGTTCTTCAATGCTGCAAAAACAACCTAACCCTGTCGCTCACCGCGGCGGTGCCTGCCAGTTTTCTACTGCTAGCTGAAGGTTCTGAATGTGTTCCGCCGTGGTCATCTCATCTTCAGCGAAATAACAGGAATGCGTCCAAGCACCCGCAACACCAATCATCCAACCCCGCTGACAGGACCAATGTGGGGCGCTCATGCGGAACCGAAAGAGTTCTAGATCCTCTTGTTGCCAAGTACCGAGCCACTCAATCTCATCAGGTGGGCGCCCAAGTTCGGACTCCTCACTCAACCACTCAACGAGTTCTGATAGTGCAAGATTGCGAGACGTCCGGTAGTGCAAGGGAATGAAGTCCGAGGCACCCAAGGCGTCCAACTCGCGAAACAGCGAAGCGAGCGTTCGGGGGTCTCGGGCGAGCACCTCAATTCGATCGGCCCCCACGCTCAACCCGCAGTCGATGAGAGCAACCACACCGATGACCGAGACCAGCGGGTCTGCTGAGCCCAGCATCCGGTACAGCGGAGAATGCTCATCGGCTCCATGAAATGAGGCCAACAGGCTGGCCAAACAGGTCAGAGTTTGCAGGGTGTCAGCGCTAGAATCCACAGCGGGGCGTTGTCCACTTGCCGCATTGCAGTTAGCAACAATTGTTGAGGCAAGCGCCGAGGCCGATGCCAACACCTGACAACGTGCAGTTCCTTCAAGGCGTCCATCCTGTTGAACTTGCTGCAGGAAGCCAGCAACCTGACAAGTCCAGCCCGGCCGAATGAGTAATCCTGCAAATTCCTTCGCAAGTGCTGACAGGTCCAAGAGTTCTTCATGGCCTTCTGCAGAGGAGTACTGCAGGAGTGGGTCAAAGACTGCGTAACTCGGAGGAGTCAGCACATCAACAAACCCCTCCATGCTGAGCAGAAACTGAACCGCCTGAACGCCTTGGGAGTCCTGACGAAGAACGAGCAGTCGGATCATGGCCCATCGAGCATGCTGATCTGCTTGCAAGACTGAATCCACAACAGCGGCCGTCGAGACAGAATGCGGCCGGTTCCAGAGCAACCTGGCCAGCTGTTCAGCGGGCCTGCTCGCTTCATGCGCAATGCTCGGGTAGCGCTCGGTTGCCGCAGCAAGCAGTTCGAGCGGATCAACGCCAAGCAGCGAGTCTGCATCCCAACTTGAGATGATTCCAACCGCAACTCGTCGCGCGGCAAGATGCGGTTGACGCAGCAACGATTTCACTTCTTGAAGTTCTGTTCCCGCCAACACTGCTGACAAGATGACACACCGGCCGCACCTCGTGAAGGTCTTGAACCCAAGATGAGACAAAGGGCCTAATTGCAGGCTTCAGCTCTTGGGTAGTTCTCCTCAAATCACAGCGAGAGACGAACACGTAGAGCCTGACGCACACGCGCGCAGCATGAGTCGTAGCCTATAAATATGATGTTTGGCCGCGCTCCCCGCCTTGTTGCTCCAGCCGAAGCCCTCCCCGGTCGGTCCGAACCCATACTGGTTGCCGAGCCGCATCAGGTACTCGGTAGTTCGCTCAATGCCCCATTCCCCGATGGGTCGCAAGCAGCGGTGTTTGCCGAAGGCTGCTTCTGGGGAGTCGAGCGAGTCTTCTGGCAGATTCCCGGTGTGATTACCACCGCTGTGGGCTATGTGGGCGGGTTTACGCCGAACCCCACCTATCAAGAAGTCTGCTCTGGTCGCACTGGCCACACCGAAGGCGTTCTAGTTGTTTTTGACCCGGCCGAACTGAGCTACGAAGAGTTGCTATTAGCTTTCTGGGAATCCCATGACCCGACTCAAGGTATGCGACAGGGGAACGACATTGGCACCCAATACCGGTCAGGCGTGTACTGCCTTGACGCTGATCAACTTGCCGCTGCTGTAGCTAGCCGGGAGAGGTTCCAGAGCGTGCTGACATCTGCGGGCTTCGGTGAGATCACCACCGAAATTCAACCCTTAGAGGGCCTGAGCAGTCACTGGTTTTACGCCGAGGACTACCACCAGCAGTACTTGTCAAAGAACCCAGGTGGATACTGCGGCCTTGGCAGCACGGGCATGTCGTGCCCGGTTGGCCTGACGAAGGAAAACAACTAACCGCTCACGCGTACAATGCGGGGCATGGCAGAGGAAGCAGTCACTGGCGGTGCCACGCCAGGATCAACAGCGCGTGCCCGGTCGACGGTGCGCGGAGTAGTTCGCTTGCAGATTCTGGCGAATGGCCTAGGTGCTGTGGCTGTCTTTTCTTACTTCAGCTTTCTGCTGTCACCGCAGGCCGAGGACGGCCTTGCTGACAGCAACCTGAATTTGTTGGTGTTTACCTGTTACCTAGCGGCCATGGTGCTGCTGGCTTTGCCGCTCAACACACTGTTTGTGCGCCGAGCCATGAACTGGGTACGAGAGGGCAAAACCCCAACTGATAGTCAACGCAAATTGCTCTTTAGTCTGCCGTTGGCAGAGACCCTTACTGCACTGATTTCTTGGATTGGCGCAGCCATTCTCTTTGGCGTCATCAACCACGATGTTCAGCGCGTTTCACTGGGGATCTTGTTAGCCGGAGTCGTCACCTGCACGCTGCTGTACCTACTACTCGAAGGCCACTTTCGACCTGTGTATGCGTTGGCCTTAGCCGACGCAGATTTGCCTTCGGACCGTCGAGACGTCCTCCCTCGGCTGATGCTCGCTTGGCTGATGGGCAGCGCAGTACCGCTGATCGCTATTGGCCTGATCCCCATTATTAGTCCTGCCTCTGCAGAGGGCTACCGCCTCAGCGGAATCGCTGCAGTATCACTCGCTGCTGGGGTTGTAGTCATGGGACTCGCAGCGCGCTCTGTTGCGCGTCCTCTGAACACCATTCGCGATGCACTCAGAGAGATCGAGCAAGGCGACCTGAACGTCTATGTCCCAATTGATGATCTTGGGGAACTTGGCCGCCTAGCCGAGGGTGTCAACGACTTAGCCGCTGGCATGCGAGAGCAAGAACTGCTGCGCGAATTGTTTCAACGCCAAGTTGGCCAAGCTGGCCTAGCGGACCTAGCGATCGACCAAGGCATCAGCGGAACGGGCAGTAAACGCGAGGTCACGGTTCTCTTCGTCGACTTACGCGGCTACACCAGATTCTCTGAATCGCACCCACCTGAAG
>CANJEC010000170.1 GCA_947473395.1 Actinomycetota bacterium
CACAGCTGCCTCGGCCCGGTCAACGCTACGAAGCAACGCAACGCTCACAGCCGTGCCGTAGGGAATGCGAGACGCAAGACAAGGCATAGCGGGACGATCCCAAACCTCAAGCCCGTAGTGCAAAGCGAGCGCACGGATGCTCGCTTTGTTGAGTCCGGCTTCTACGAGCGGAAACAGTGCTCCGCGTTCTTGAGCTGCAAGCTGGCCGGGGCGATGGTCTCCAAGGTCGTCAACGTTGACTCCGAGAACCACGCTGGCGGCTCGCTGCTCGGCAACCGGACACAAGGCATCCATGAGAGCGTCCTTGCACCAGAAACAGCGGTCTGCGCCATTGACACGGTACGCAGGGTTCTGAAATTCCCGGGTCCGAACTGAAAGCCAAGACAATCCCCACCGCGCAGCAGTAGTGCGGCAGTGCTCGAGTTCGCCTTGTGCAAGTGAGTCCGAGTCAGCGGTCACGGCGAGCACCTTGTCCGGTCCGAGGCAAGCAAGGGCAGAGTAAGCCAGAAGTGCCGAATCCACGCCTCCAGAGAATGCCACGACCACACAGGACAGCTTCTGAAGAGATTCGCTGAGCCGTTGCTCGCACTCGTAGAGCTCGCCTGAGATCTGCCCCTGTTCTTGCTGCGGCACTGTCGGTTGGGCGGCGGGACTCACGATGTAGATGGTAATAGGCAGAGGGCGCAACGGCGGGCAGAACTAGATGAGGGCAGCTTGGTGCTACTTGCTTCCGGTCTTCTTGGTGGTGCTGTCTTTGGCTGATCGGACGAATGCAAAGATGCCAATTGCAACAACGCCCACGAGAGAAACGATCAATACCACGGTCATGAGATACTCCTCTGGCCCGGTACGATTCGGGCAACGTTGACTACCTGGAGTGCTAAATGAACTCATCCAATGCTGCCACTACTCATCACTGGGGAGAAATTGATGGGGTATCCATCGACTTTCCGATGGTGGTTGACGAGATGCATCAGGCAACGTTGACCTACGCCGTTCCTCTTGAAGCTGCTCAGGCCCTCATCCCGGGAGATGGTTTTGAAGTGTTCGAGGTAGCTCCAGGATCTGCAATGTTCCTGCTGGCTGTCGTTGACTACGTGCAGAACCCTTGGGGCGACTACAACGAGGTGAACTTTGGATTGCTGGCATATCCGACCGGTCAGCCTGAGCGAGTCGGTGCCTTCGTGTACCGCATGCCGGTGAATCAAGAGTTCACCATGAAGGCTGGTAATCAGGTCCTTGGCCTGCCAAAGACGGTTGAGGACTTGAGTTTCGTGTACACCGAGGACTCTGTCGTCGTTGAGTTGTCGATGGGCGGGGAGCCCACCATGAAATTGACTCTGCCACGAGTGCAATCAGCAGAGGCACCATCATCGACAGAGACGGTCACGTTCTCGTATCTCAACGGAGTGTCAACTGAATTGCCGCTCACCATTGAACTCGGGGCCGGAGTGATTTCTCCTAGCTTGGTCAAGATGGAACTGGGATCATCTTCAGTGGCTGAGGAGCTTCGCAGCCTTGGTCTTCCCGGTGTACCTGATATGGCTGTGTGGGGGGAAAGTCTATGCGGAACGTTCTTATCGCCTCGACCGGTGTGAACCCGGATGCCGGCGACCTCGGCCTGTGGTCACAAACGTGAACAACTCAGGTAGCGATGCGTCAGGTGGCCTTCGGGTGGGTGAAGCCGAGGCTGATTGGACCGGAGATGCTCAGTACTTTGAGTATTCGCGTGCGGCAAACCCCATCGGTGCAGGCATCACCTCGAAGGTTCCCATCAGAACCTTCTCTGCGGCTCTGCATAGCGGGGTGGACACCACAGTTCAGGTGCTTGATCTCTCGACTGAACTCAAGACGCCCTGGCCTGCGACGAGTCCTGCTTTGCAAGCGGCCTTTCTACTGATCCAAGCGGGGGAGTCCTTGAGCACTGCCGCGCTGGCAACCTCTCAGTTGTTCTATGTGCTTTCGGGTTCGGGAAAGAGCGAATTTGAGGGTCAGGATCTTCACTGGGCTGAGGGGGATGTGATGGTGCTGCCGATGTCTGCCTCAGTGGTTCATTCTGCTGAGCAGCGGGCAGTTTTGTATTGGGTGACGGACGAACCGCTCATGCATTATCTGGGAGTGGCGCCCAGTTCGACTCGCTTTTCTCCGACCCGGTTTCCGGCGAAGCGAATTCGTCACGAACTTGACCTCATTGCTAGCGATCCGCGAGCCATGGATCGGAATCGGCTGAGCGTGTTGCTCGGTACCGCGCCGCAGACTCAAACACTCACCATTACCCATGTGCTGTGGGCCATGTTTGGATTGTTGCCAATCGGGGCAGTTCAGAAGCCGCACCGCCACCAGTCAGTGGCGCTCGACTTGATCGTGCAGTGCGAGCCAGGGTGCTACACGCTTGTGGGAGCGACGGTGGATGCAAAGGGCGAGATTGAAAAACCAACTCGGGTGGACTGGGAATCTGGTGGAGCCTTCGTGACGCCGCCAGGCCTCTGGCACGCGCACTACAACGAGTCAGGTTCTGAGGCGTATTTGCTTCCCGTGCAAGATGCGGGGCTGCATACGTATCTACGTTCGCTTGATATCCGCTTTGTCTCGCCAGCTTCAAGCAGCTGATTTTTGTTTACGCCGACGTAGCAGCGACCTCACCAAGAACCAGAGGCCGATAATCACTGCCAAGACGAGTCCAACAATCAGCGCGTCCTGAACGAGTGCCTCAGCGGCTGCTGCTTTGCCAGTGCGGGTGGGGAGTGTGTCGCCCGGTTGGAATCCGAGCTTGTCAAGGTAGAGGCGACGCTGCCCGCCAGGCGTACCAGCCTGATTCGGCAGCCAACCGTGATGCACCATCCATACTCCGGGTTTACCTGCAGACTCGAAGAACTCTTGACCGCCAGGACCTTTCGAGAAAGTACCGGAATCCATCCACGGCTTGTCCTCCGGTTTGGTACACGGACCAGACACCGAGGTGCAGGTGGCAGCGCCGATTGCATAGTCAGTGGTGTCCCACTGGTTTGCTGAGTAGAACAGAAAATAGGTGGCGCCCTCTCGAATCATCGAGGGGCCCTCTACAAGGTTGTCTTCCCACGGCTGGCTTGCAGTGATCAACTCCACTGGCGGCCCGGCCACGCTGAGCCCGTCTGAACTGAGCGGCTGCGAGTAGATCACTGTGGGTAAGTTGCAGCAGTTTCCGTCACTCTTCCAGATCAAGGAGAGGGCATCGTTCGTGTCGACAAAGATGGATGCATCGATTGCTCCGCCCTCGCTGAGCGGACAGATAAAGGCTTCGGTCGAGTTGTCTACAAAGGGACCAGCCGGGTCGCTACTCGTAGCCCGAGACAGACATTGCTTATTCCCCAATCCCCCTGATGACGGGGTGGTGTAGTACATCACGAAGGTGCCATCTGGGGCCGCCCACACTGAGGGCGCCCATTGAAACCCCTTGACTGTCCACGAGGGCAGCGTGGGAAGCGCATCGCCAAGGTATTGAGCCTTGAAGAGCTGGTTCTTCCGGATGCGAATGACCGGAATATTCGCATCGACGGTATTCGTTGCATAGATGTACAGCGCGTCTGGCTCGGCAAGAGCAAAAGGGTCGGCGAAGTCGCCCTCAACGATGGGGACACCCCTGAGTAAGCCGTCCACAAGATTCACGTCGCGCTCGGCCTTTGGTACCGAGCTGGATTTCACGGGGCCCCTAGTCGGCAGGCGTTGTCCTGGCTGAACGTCGTTGGGGTCCTTCGCTCCGGCGGGCGGGGCGCTGATCAGTCCAGCGAAGATGCTCACGCCGATGAGCAGCATGACGGTCACGAGAACGCTCCGTCTAGCGAGCGGCGACTGAGTGCGTGACATCTGACGAATCTAGCTGGGGGAGTCACGCGTATCGGGTAGCCCCGAGCTTTGCGGTGAGCCAGAATGGTCCGATGTCTGCTCGTTCCGAGGGGTTCTCGAATTCCCGCGCTGATCAAAGCCGCTTGGCCGAATACCGCAAGGTGAGTGCAGAGTCCCCTGAGCCCGATGTGATCCGGTACGCGGCCGAACTCCTCGAGCGCGGCGATCTGGTGGCCTTTCCAACTGAAACCGTCTACGGCCTTGGTGCTCGAGCCAGCAATCCGAAAGCAATTTCTGATGTGTTCTTGGCAAAGGGGCGGCCACTGACAGATCCGCTCATTCTCCATGTTGCTCGGGTCGAGCAGGTGCACGAGTTGGTCTCGAACTTTCCCGAGGCAGCAGCCGAATTAGCGGCCCGGTTTTGGCCAGGACCTCTGACGTTGGTGCTTCCTCGTCACCCAGATGTTCTTGATCTGATAACTGCTTCCCAACCGACAGTTGCAGTTCGAATTCCCTCGCATCCTGTGGCTCAAGCTTTGCTCATTGAAACGGGATTCGCGGTTGCGGCTCCATCGGCAAATCGCTTTGGTCGAATCAGTCCCAGTAGCGCTGCTCATGTCCTGAGTGAACTCGCCGGGCAGTATGACCTGCTGCTTGATGGCGGTCCAAGCACCATGGGGGTCGAATCAACAGTGGTTGACCTCTCGGGACCCGTGCCCAAATTGTTGCGTCCGGGCGGAGTCACGTTGGAGGAGCTGAATCTGGTCCTCAGTGAGATCACCTATGTCGACCGGGTCGTCGCTGCAGAGACAACG
>CANJEC010000171.1 GCA_947473395.1 Actinomycetota bacterium
ATCTGCCTTGAGGGTCAGCCCATCAAGTGCCCGACGCGCCGCAAGACGTTGCGCTGCAGACATTCCGAGTTCGTCGCACTCCTGATGACTTGCATGCCCAACCGCCCAAGTTGTGCACCAGTCAGCAATTCGGTCAAAGAGCAGTTCCCTACGAGCTTCGGAAAGCTGTTTGGAGTCACGCACACCATTCACCCTTCGCTCACGACTGAGCACCGCTGCACCAACAGTGAGTGGCCCAGCCCAGGCGCCTCGTCCCACCTCATCCATGCCGACGATGACCTCATAGCCTTGGGCATAGAGCCGATTCTCGACTGCAAGCGTTGGTGACACTCGCCCAGTTTTTCGCAGTGCTGCCACGTCATGAGGTTAGTTGGCTCTGTGGCTCAGCACGCTGTGATGCCTGACCCTACGATGCTGCAATGGTTCGATCAGTACACGTGTTGCCGCATACCCACTGGGATCGCGAATGGTATGACCCCTTCCCCACTTTTCGTGGCCGGCTCGTTCAGATGCTCGACGAACTGCTACCTCGTCTACTCGGGGATCCGAGCTTTAGCCACTTCCAACTCGATGGCCAAATGGCCGTAGTGGACGATTACCTCGCTGTCAGACCAGAACAACGCGAGTCGCTGCAGAATCTGAGTGCAGCTGGACGACTCTCAATGGGCCCGTGGTATGTCTTGCCCGACGAGTTCTTGGTTTCTGGCGAAACCCTGATTCGGAACCTGCAACTTGGAATTGCACGGGCCGAGGAGTTTGGTGGAGCCATGCAGGTTGGTTACTTACCCGACATGTTCGGCCACATCGCAGCCATGCCGCAGATTCTCAAATTGTTTGGGTTTGACCATGCCGTGGTCTGGCGTGGCGTGCCGCTGTCGATCGATCAGCCGGCGTTCTTTTGGGAATCTCCCGACGGCAGCCGGGTTCGTGCTGAGTACTTGTCAGCTGGGTACGGAAACGGCTCGGATATGCCAGCAGACGCATCGCAACTGCGAGAGCGAATCGAGATGTTTCTAGAGGTGCAAGGAGGGCTTGTTGGAGACCCTTGTTTATGGATGGCCGGAATGGATCATGAGGCGCCACCAGCGCACCTGTCCCGCGTGGTGGCCGACTTCCAGGCCCAAGAAACGCTAAGGGCCAGCACGCACCCAGAGGCGCAACGCTACGAACTCCGAATCGGGTCTCTGACTGAATACCTCGAATCGGTACCTACGACAAACCTGCAGACTCACCATGGCGAGTTGCGTTCCGGCGCGCGGGCCAACTTGTTGATGGGGGTGGCCTCAAACCGCGTGGACGTAAAGATCGCTGCGGCAAGAGCGGAACGAACTCTTGAACGCCTAGCTGAGCCACTCTGCTCCCTGTGGTCTGCTGAGCCGATCCGCGATCAACCTCTGCTCGACTTGGCATGGTTGGAGGTGATTCGCAATGCCGCCCACGACTCCATTTGCGCATGTAGCCACGATGAGGTTGTAGATGCTGTGCTGCATCGTTATGCCGAAGCCACCGCGACTGCTCAAGGAGTTGCGCAGTCTGCAATCGAGCACGCCTCAACGCAGATCCAGCAGGCCGGGATCCTGCTGCTCAACCCGTGTGCCCGTGAGCGCACGGAACTCATCGAGGTTGACCTGACCGCAAGCGCGCTTGCCGAGGGATTCGAAGGAATAGATCAACCTTGGGTGCAGGTGTTGTCGGAGCGACCCGTACAAGAGGAGTTGCACCTGACCACAGCGGCAGACGGACCAATGGTCGTTGCCCGAGAACTGATCTTTGAACACCCCGAAACTGTTCAAGTTCTCTTGATCGAGAAGGAGGAGTCGGCCAAGTCCGCCGGAGAGGCTCGCAGGGTGCTTGAGGTTCACATGTTCAGCAATGCCGAGAAGGTAACGAGCCATCTTGAAGCGCTCGGTCCAGTTGACGAGCTCAGCCCAGTTGAAGCACTCAGCCCAGTCGAGGCGCTCAGCCCACTTGAAGCACTCAGTCAACTTGGGCAGCGCTGCGAACAGGACCCGGGCCTGCTCATTCGTACCGTATTGCATCACGCCGAGGCTTCATCTCGGGCCCTGACGATCTCCGGGCGAGTTCCCGGTTTTGGCTGGAGAATCTGGGAACCGCATCTGCCTAGTTCCCGCGTGCAGAGCACGGGCCTCTGCGGCCTACAAAACGGATTGATCTCGGTTGAGGTCAACCCCGAAGACGGAACCTTCTCAGTCAATGGTCATGCTGGTTACGGTCACATCGTTGACGATGTAGACGTGGGAGATACCTACAACTGGTGTCCGACTGAGCCTGAGTTGGTAGTACGTAAACCGCACGCAACACGAGCGCAGGTTATTGAGCAGGGACCTCTTCGAGGCCGGCTGCGCATTGACTCCGACTATTTGCTCCCCGCTTGTGCCCCAACTGAGGCTGACCCCGAGCCTGAGAGCCTGCTGCAGGCAGTGACGACGGTGATTGAACTGCGGGCCGATGAGGGCATCCTGCGAATCAGCACGAGCTTGAATAATCAGGTTCGAGATCACCGAATGCGAGTCCACTTCCCACTGCAGACGCGGGCCAGCAATTCTCGGGCAGAGTGTGCTTTCGGGCTGGTACAACGGCCACTCTCAGCCGAGGGTGGTCCAAACGAATGGGGAGTACCCACGTTCCCATCAAGAAGGTTTGTCCAGGCGGGGGATCTGACCGTCACCCATGAGGGTCTGTGCGAGTACGAACTAGTGGATCTAGATGGCGATCCGCAGGACCCACTCACAACTGCAGGAGCCCTTGCCCTGACGCTGCTGCGCTGCACAGGCTGGTTGTCGAGAGGACCAATGGCCTCTCGCCCACTCCCAGCTGGGCCAGAGAATCAGCTACTCGGAGCACAGATGCAAAAGCCGCTCACCCTGAATTACGCAATTGCGCTCGAGCACCCCGACCCCTATGAGCTTGCAGATCGGGTCTGGTCGCCAGTTCAGATTGGCAGATCTAACGGTGAGGGCACCTTGACCCATGAAGGCTCCAAGCTAGATATCAGCGGAATGGAAGTTGACGCAATCCTCACCGATAGCACCGGCAGACTTGTCGTTCGTTGCCATGAACCCTGGGGGCAAGCCACCAGAATGCGAATTCCCGGACGCAGCGGCCAGATTGTTGATCTGCTTGGCAACACCTTGGCGCCGTTCGCCGAGGAACTCGAGGTTCGACCACACCAAATCCTGACCTTATCTCTGGATCCGATCTAACCGCAGGATTGCAAAAAGGACTTCCCCTCACACGCCTTGTGCGACTCCTTGGAATTGCTGTCATGCGATCACCCACCCGCTCATGACATCCTGTGTTCATGCCCGAGAGTTCTTTCATGACACCTGCACAAGCCGATGAGCTTCTGAACTACACGATTCAGACGAACGAGGGAAGGCAAGACCCGTACCCCGTATACAGCCAACTACGCGAGTCTCCGGGACGCTGGCGCAGCGAAGCGGGTTCAATTGTTCTCACTAGCTATAAGGATTGCCTTGAGGTGCTGCGCCACCCCAAGCTTGGTCGGGCTGAGGCAGATATGGACTTGCCGCTTTCGATTGCTGGAAACAACCGACGGGTTGCTGAAGACACCTCGACCATGTTGTTGCTCAATCCACCCGACCACACTCGGATTCGCTCGCTGGTGAGTCGGGCGTTTACTCCCCGCAGAGTCGAAGAACTACGCCCAACGATTGAGAACTTGCTGTTGCCGGTGCTCGACCGCTTTGTAGATCAGGGTGGAGGCGACGTGATGGCTGATCTTGCTGTCCCCTACCCGGTAGCCGTGATTAGCGAACTACTTGGGGTGCCGAAGGAAGGAAACGAACATATCCTCCCGCTAGTTCGCTCCCTCACAGCACTCATCGATCCTGCCTCGACCCCCGAATTAACAGCGCAGGGTGAGGCCGCAGGTATCGAGATCGCTCTGTACTTCCTTGAACTTGTTGAAGAAAAGCGGGCCAACCCCGATGATCGGTTACTGAGCGCACTGATTCAGGTCGAGGAGGCCGGCGACAAACTCTCTATTGATGAACTCATCACCAATACTGTCCTGTTGTACGCCGCGGGGTTTGAAACCACGTCAAACCTGATTGGAAACGGACTGCTGCTGTTACTCAATAACCCAGAGCAGGTGGAACGCCTACGCAGCGAACCCGCTCTGTTGGCTCCGGCCATTTTGGAGATGCTTCGCGCTGACTCACCAGTGCAGATGAATGTCCGAGTGGCCCTTGAGCCTGTTGAAATCTTTGGAGAATTGCACCCGAGGGGTGCATCGTTCATCGTGTTGCAAAGCTGCGGAAACCGTGACTCTGCCGTCTACCCCCAAGGCGAAAAGTTTGACATCTCCCGCTTCGTTAGCCCCGATGCTCCTCAGCCGCTCAGCTTTGGATGGGGAGCCCATCACTGCCTCGGCGCTCACCTAGCTCGCGCAGAAGGAGAGATTGTTTTTCGCTCCCTTCTTGAGCGATTTTCCGAGATGACACTCGATCCGGCGGCGCTGCCGGCAGGAGTGCCAATTTTTCGACCGAGCTTTACGCTTCGCGGACTTGAATCGCTGCCGATTCAGGTGAAGGAATCACCCTCGCGAGG
>CANJEC010000172.1 GCA_947473395.1 Actinomycetota bacterium
CTCCGAACTTCATCCACGCAATGTCGTCGCCAACAGTTTCGACCTTCCAACCGGGAAGCGAAGGCACCAGCATGGCCATGTTTGTCTTGCCGCAAGCAGAGGGGAAGGCCGCTGCGATGTACTTCTTTTCACCTTCGGGCGAGGTGATTCCAAGAATCAACATGTGCTCAGCCATCCAGCCCTCGTCGCGAGCCATGGTTGAAGCAATGCGCAGAGCGAAGCACTTCTTGCCGAGCAGTGCGTTTCCGCCGTAGCCCGAACCGTAGGACCAAATCTCGCGGGTCTCTGGGAAGTGAGAGATGTACTTGGTCTCTCCATCGCAGGGCCATGCAACGTCTTGACGTGCTGTTCCGGCGTTGTCAACGAGCGGGTAGCCAACCGAGTGCAAGCAGGGGACGTACTCGCCAGTTTGACCAAGCACGTCAAGTGCGCCTTGACCCATGCGAGTCATGATCCTCATCGAGACTGCAACGTACGGCGAGTCGGTCAGTTGCACGCCGATATGTGCAATCGGGGATCCGAGTGGCCCCATTGAGAACGGCACCACATACATGGTGCGACCTCGCATGACGCCGCGGTACAGGTCCAGCATCTCGGCTTTGAGTTCAGCGGGGGGTCGCCAGTTGTTCGTCGGACCTGCATCGGACTCATTCTCTGAGGCAATAAAGGTGCGGTCCTCAACTCGGGCAACGTCGTTGGGGTCTGACAGGGCCAGGTAGCTATTGGGCCGGGTCACATCTGAGAGGCGTTCGAAGGTGCCGTTGTCTACTAAGAGTTGGCACAGACGGTCGTACTCCTCGGTCGTTCCGTCACAGAACTCCACCGCGTCTGGTTGAAAAATCTCACGCCACTCTTCAACCCAGTCGAGCAACTTCTGATTCGTAGTAGTACCGGGCATGGGACTCCTCAATAGTTATCTAGGGGATTGCACTCGCAGCTGAATCGTTCAGCACAAGCGCCTGTCTGAATCGAAAATAGTCAAAAAGTACCCGTACAACTGCAGATTCTCACGATGCTGCAGGAGTACTCCGAATGACTGTACGGCTCACGGCAGAAGTTTCAACAACTGCAGGGAGAATTTCCTTCCAACATTGTGCCCAACTCCAGCTCGTGTCCGCCAGTCGAAGCATGGTGAGTTGGTGACAAGTACCGGCAGCCCGAAAGGGCTCAGACCTCGGGGACCGGCTCAGCATGTTGCTGAAACGCCGGGGTACCCATATCTACTTCTGAACCAAGGTTCAAATTCGTGGCTCGACCCGCTGAGTCAAGGTCGAAGCACACCCGCTGGCCTTGACGAAGCATGCGAAACACCGTTCCCTCAAGAGAGTTCGGCGCTAAGTCGTACTCGCTCATGTCGGTATCGCGAACGATGATTCCATCGCTCGAAGCCGGATCGTAGGACTTGATGACGCCTTGCATCTCGGAACTCCCTGTGGCTCAGCGGGGGTTACCTGATTTGGGTAAACCCAGAGCAGTCAGTTACGCGTTTGTGCGTACGGTGGGCTTTTGGATCTTCCCGGCTTTGATGCAGCGGGTGCAAACGTTCATGCGCTTGGTGGATGACCCCACCTGAACGCGGATGCGCTGAATGTTGGGATTCCAACGGCGCTTTGTGCGGCGATGGGAGTGGCTGAGGCTCATGCCGAAGATAGGTTTTTTGTCGCAGACTTCACAAACGGCGGCCATGCTGTGCTCTCTTGTCGCTCTTGGAAACGTGACGGCTGTGCTGTCGGACCCGTCTGGGATTCCTTCAGTAGCTGTCACGGGATCACCTAGGTGTGAACCGAGGAGAAATACTAGTTCAGGTCAGCCATAAACTCACAAGCAGGGCTTGAGCGCACTAGCAACCACAGGTCACAGGGCATCAGTAGGATCCAAGGTGATGTCTTTCCCCTCGCAGATTTCCGCCATCGAACTGCTCTCAGCGTTTCGCTCGATTGCTCAGGTCGTGGACGAACACAAACAAGCACTCAACCAACTCCAGAGTGAGGACACAGGAGATGCCGAGTCTCAGTGGGAGCCTGGGTTGGTCCCTGAGTTGGAAGGTGAGACTGACCTCTGGGTTGGGCAAGAACTCCTTGGAGACTCCCAAGAGCCGAGCGCGAGAGACTTTGTGGGCACTGATCTCGCTGGCACTGATCTTGCTGGCACCGATCTTGCTCGGACGCTGGCAGCAGCCGTGTCGTTTGCCGACGGAGCTGGGGATATGGCCCATTTGTTTGACGGCCTGCGGCGCGGTGCCGCAGAAGCTGCCTCCGGTCCGGCCGGTCGTAGCCTTGCTACTGTCTTCGCGGGCTTAGCTGAGGTGCTGTGCAACCTTGATCACTTGGACGGCGCGGGTTTTGCACTTGGCCTTGAGGTAGCCGCAGAGCTGCTTGCATCTCAAGAAAATGGGCAGAATCGCGGGGCCATGGCGGCCGTGCTTGCGGCAACTGCCGCCGGCGCATTGAGCGCTGTTGATGACGGGGCAGATCTTGCAGAGGTGGTCATTACTGCAGCAGATGAAGGTCTCGAAGAACTCGAGATTGGCCCTCAGTCCAATCCCGACCTTGCCGAGCGCGGGGTAGTTGATGCAGCCGCAGCTGGGTTTCTTTTGATGCTCGACACGCTTGCCAGTGTGCTCACCGGAGAACCGCTCCCTTCCCCGCCCGCAGATGCGCCCCGACTCATCACCGGAGGGACTCAGTTTGTGGTGCGTTGTGAAGTCGTTGCGCACGCAGGGTGTGGCCTTGAATCTGCGAACTGGTTGGAGAGCACCTGGCACGAACTCGGTACGCTCAAATTGTTCGACGGGATCGGTCCAATTTGGAAGGCAGAAATACTCACCACCCTTCCGGGTGAAGCAGTGGAAGCAATCTTCGCCGTAGGTCGTCCCCAGAATCTTCATATTGGCCTGGCAACCGAGATCTCATGACGGCTCCCATCACCCTGACGGATCTTGACGCGATGGGCGTGAGTCGGTTGCAGGGAGTGGGCCCCAAGAAACTCAAGGGCCTCGAGGTTCTGGGTATTTCTTCCCTGCTCGACCTGCTCACGCATTACCCACGCAGGTATATCGATCGGACCCGAGAAGCGCAGATTGCATCAGCTGCCCTTGGTGTAGAGGTCTTGATTCTTGGTGAGGTCGCCTCGGTTTCTGCGCGTCGCACTCGAAACGGCAAGGTCATGGTGGTTGCAGACATCCGCGACTCCACGGGGACCTTGCGCTGCACCTTCTTTAATCAGGCCTGGCGCGAGCATCAACTCGGTAGCGGTCAGGTCGGCGAACTTGCCATCTTCGGCAAGATCGAGATGTTTAACGGCAAACGGCAGATGACAAACCCGGTAGTCGACTTAGTAGGGAGTCGAACCGGAAAGATTGTTTCGGTCTATCCACTCTCCGAGAAGTCGGGGCTGTCGACTTGGGAGGTCGGAGACTGGGTGGCGCAGGTTCTTCGCCGCTGTGCTGACCGAGGCATAGCCGACCCCGTGCCGGCCAAGGTCCTGCAGTCGCTCGGCCTGATGGCACGTGAGTCTGCGTTTGCTGGAATTCATGCGCCAGATTCCATGGCACATATGGTGAGCTCACGGAATCGCCTGGTTTTTGATGAGCTGCTGCGACTGCAGTTGTCGCTGGTGCAGCGACAACGAGATCTCGAACGCCATTCGATCGGCATTGTTCAACAGATCGACGCAACAACTGGACCCGCGCCTGGGCTGGTTCGCTCATTCTTGGACGCACTTCCTTACAGCCTCACCTCGGCACAACAGCGCGCCATAGAGGAGATCAACGAAGACCTTGCTCGCCCAATCCCGATGCACCGGTTGTTGCAGGGGGACGTGGGCTCAGGAAAGACAGTGGTTGCTGTCAATACGTTGCTCACGGCAGTCCAAGGTGGCCATCAAGGAGCTTTGATGGCCCCGACGGAAGTGTTAGCTGAACAACACGGCACATCTGTCAGGGCTCTGATTGGTGAGATGACAATTGATGCGCCGGAATCCCTGTTGGGCACGCGCCCGTTGTCAGTCGGCTTGCTCACTAACCGAACTCGAGCAGCGCAGCGTCGAGCGCTGCTGGCAAGTTTGGCAGATGGCACCTTAGATATTTTGATAGGTACCCATGCGCTGATTCAAGAGGGAGTGCAGTTTCATTCCCTTGGAGTTGTGGTGATTGATGAACAGCATCGCTTTGGTGTTGAACAGCGTGCGGCGCTGCGCTCGGCGAATGCCGATTCCACGATTCCCGATGTGTTGGTCATGACTGCAACGCCGATTCCGCGAACTGCGGCGATGACTGTGTACGGAGATCTTGACGTGACTGTCCTCGACGAGCTTCCACCGGGTAGGACGCCAATCGAAACCAGTTGGGTGGCAGGTCAAGCAGAAGAGGAAGAAGCATGGGAACTCGTGCGCAGCCAAGTTTCAGCTGGTCATCAGACCTATGTGGTGTGCCCTCTCATTGAAGAGTCAGAAAAGCTTGAAGTGGCCTCTGCGCAAGAGACTCTTGAACGACTTTCCGCCAACGAACTGAGTGGTCTTCGTCTTGGTCTATTGCATGGCCGGATGGCCTCGGATGACAAGCAGGCCGTTATGGATCAG
>CANJEC010000173.1 GCA_947473395.1 Actinomycetota bacterium
CAGGTCCTCGGGTTTGAAATTGCCGAGGCCGTTGCTGACCGCTTCTTTGGCTAAGTCCAGCTTGGTTGGACCTGACGGATCCGCTGGGTCGGCCGGGTCGCCCATCGAGCCCGAAACATCGAGCACCAGCATCACCCGAGCACCCTTGCGTTGGGTGGCCCAGGCGGAAAGCAGGTCAACCATGACCTTGCCCGAGGGCACCCCCAGCAAGGTGGCAGGTTGGTCAGGATTCACGCCGTTTGCAGCAACAATCGGGGCCGCAAGCGGAACCTCGGGATTGCCTGGCCGGAATCCGTACTTGAGCACCTTCTTTTGGTTTGCTGGTTGCTGTACATAGGCCTGGAACTTTTCTGCAGCGGCTGCTTCTGCTGGGGACACCCATGGTGCATCGAGAATAAAGAAGGGATTATCGGAGTAGAGCGTGCCCTCGGTCGGGTAGATAGCGACCAAAGGAATTCGCGGCTTCTTTGGCTTTTCTCCCTGATCGAGCACGCCATCAGGGTTGCCTTTGTTGTAATCAATGAGCGACTTCTCTTCTACGGCCACGGCGCTGGCATAGGTGAGAGCAGTGCCTCGGCGATCCGCCCGGTACCAGTTGTTCAGAAACGTCATCGTGATATCGCCGTAGTGAACTACCGAGGATTCGATATCGGTTCCGGCTTGAATCACTGCCGGGGAGGCAAGGTCTTCAGAAGAGAGATCGCTGGTCTTGCCTGTTGCAGCGTAGGTCTGCGCAATCAGCGCAGACAGCCCCGAAGTGGAGTAATTCGGATTCGTCTTACCAAGGCGGAACGGGCCCCATTCGGGGTGGCCGTACTCGGCCCATCCTGTTGGGGACTGGGCGAGTCGCAAAATGTCTGCCCAACCAATTGGTTTCTCTGGATAACCAAGCGCCTGCGCCATTGGTGCTGGCATGGCAATGACAAGCGGGGTGAGCATGAACGAGGTGGCACCCGTTGGTGCCATTGGTGGCTCGCCAGCATCGGCGAGCTTCTGGTTCAAGATCGTTCCCCAAGCACTTGAGGCAGGTGACCAAATAACTGGGGCCGGACCATTTACAGCCTCATCCCAGCCCTCTGACAGGGCTGTCATGGCGCTACCCGAGGACTTTGAGCGCACATCGACAAACACGCATTTCCCTTTGAGGGTGGCTTGCTGCGAATCGTTGAACGTATCGGCTAGATCGCCCAGAAGGTCGATCTTTTCTGAACTCACCGTCAGGTCAACGGTGATGCAGGAGTCACGTCGCGGGTCGGCAGCCTCTCCAGCGGTTTCGGATTTTTCTGCTTGGCTTGAGCCGCCGACACAAGCAGCCGCAAGCAGAGAGCATGCCAACACGGTGGCCGTGAAGAGGGCATGTTTCTTGGTTTGGCGGGCACGATTGTGCCGGGTGCGGTTGGTCTGGTCTGCTGCTGAGTGTGCGGTGGTCATCATCGAGTCTCCATCTCGCTGGCTGAATGTCTCAAAGCTGTCTAATTCTGATGCTTCTACTTCTGGCTTCTTGTTCATGAATCCCACATTTCTCGAAGAACCTGCAGCACTCCGGCATCGGGCATGTTCGAGTTGGGATCCGGGTCAGATGTGTTCCAGTTGGAATCCTTGAGCAACTGAGTGAGAGCGTCACTGTCCACATGATCGAGCGCCTCCGGTGTAGCGACTCCTGTTGCGGGGACGAGCCGCACCTGAGCAGTAACTGGTTGGGCTGGAGCATCTTTCGGCGTAGGAATCGCGCTGAACTTACCGGAACTAGTTTTGAGAGAGTCCACTTCGGACCGCAGCGCACCAACAGTTGTATACGTTCCCGTGGCTACCACAGCCCGTTCAAGAACTGTTTGCATGCCCAAGTTGGACTCCCGACTCTTCTTGGTGAGTTGCTCAAACCAACCTATGAACGCTGCCTCCTCAAAGTCCGTAGCTGAGTAACTGTTAGTGCCGAAGAAACTGTTTGTCGCGTCTGTTAGCACTGCTAGGCCAGCGCCTGTGTTGGGGGAAGCCATCCCGATGCTCTGCGGCTGAGGTAGGGACGGATTCTCGCCAAGGCACTTCCAAGTAATAGCTCCACCGCACGCCGCCTCTAGTGCAGGTTCGCCAGACTTGGAGGTAACGATCTGGGCGGGGGAACTGCCCAGCACCTTCGAGGCCTTGCCGAGAATTGCGCCCGCGTTTTCGGTGAAGCTTCGGTTGTCTTGCACAATTTCGGCCCAAGGTCCAACAGTCAGCCAAGCATCAAACCCAGGGTCGGTTTCATCAGGTAACAGCGTGAGCCTGTCCGCAGTTGCTCCGGCCTCCTCGGTCTTCACAGTCAGATTGGGTTGAGTCTCCTCTAGCTCGGCACAGATGTCGGCAAGTTCAGCAGCGCAAGTCAGGCGAAACGAAGAATTCCCGCCGGTTGCAGTCTGAGCCTGAGTGTTGTTCTCTAAAGAGTTGCGCAGCGCAACAGACCCAAACACCATTCCGATAGCTAAAACAATGGCAGCAAGGCGTTTCATACAGCATCCCGCTCGGGCTGGGTATCAGGCTGCTCATCTGGCCGCGCATCAGGCCGGCCTAGATCTGCCGGCACTAGTGCAGTCAGATCATGCTCGGTTGGCTGTTCCAACTTGACCACACGGCTGGCATGTCGGTTGACTGCGGCCTCGAACATGTTTCTGGCAACTCGGGCATTGCCAAAGCCCTTTTCTCTGGGCAAGGAGTCCAACTGCGCAGCAAAGGCATTGCGCGCCTCGGGGGTGAGTTCGTAGCGTTCTTTGGTTCCCATGCTGTCAACAATTTGCATGAGTTCTTCGGTGGAATAATCAGGGAACTCAATGGTTGTCGGAAAGCGAGACCGCAGCCCTGGGTTTGCCGAAAGAAACTGTTGCATTTCTTCTGGGTATCCAGCCACCACAAGCACCACAGAGTCTCGGCGATCCTCCATCAACTTGACGATCTGATCAATGGCCTCACGACCAAAGTCGTTCTCACCGCCACGGACCAGCGTGTAGGCCTCATCGATAAAGAGCATGCCTTCTTCGGCCTCATCAAACTTGGCACGAACCAGCGGTGCAGTCTGCCCGACAAACCCGGCTACTAACCCAGAGCGGTCGGTCTCTATCAATTGGCCGCGTGCCACTACCCCAAGGGTGCGATAGATCTGTGCCAACAAGCGCGCAACGGTGGTCTTACCCGTACCAGGATTGCCAGTGAATACCAGATGATTGCTGGTCTCCATGGTGGGCAAGTTGCGTGCAGCACGAAGGCCCTGCACACAGAGAAAGTCAGCAACTAGGTGAACGCGTTCTTTTACCTCGTGTAGGCCTACGAGTGTGTCGAGCTCTGCGAGGAGTTCTTCGAGTGGACGCGCTGGGGGATCGGCCTTTTCCATGGCTGCCTTTTCTTCGGCCTCTGCTTCTGGCTCAGCTTCTGCGTCTTGCTCAGCTCCGGCAACGGGTTCGGCACCCAGCTTGGTCTGAGCGCCGTTCGGACCCGCCAAAGTCGCCGCCTCGGCTGCCGAGGATCTCATCCCGGCTAGCAGTTTTGACCGGAGCGCAGAGATAGCGGTCAGTTCGGCTGCAGAGGTGACCACATCTAAGGATGCGACGACATGGGCAATATCCAACGAGCGGTTGTAATACTGCTGGGCTAATTCGGTGCCTTGTCGAGCGTCAGCATCGGCCAGAATCCCAAACAGCTCCGAGTCGGTCTCCAGCCAGTGGCGGCGGCCTACTACCAGGTCGCTGCCACGAAGTGTTTCTGGGGTGGCCAGCAAGAGCTGAGTATCTGGCAGACGGTGACCGAAGGCCTGAATCAGGTTCTCGAGTTCATCGGTTGTGTGACGTTGATCGGCGTCGATCATGGCAGTAGCAAGATTGAACGCCTCGACGGTGACTGCAGAACGCAGATCCTGTGGGTTCACGTCCTGAAGCTGTGCCGTGGCAGAGATCAGCGCCTGTGTGAGATCCTCAACAAAGCTGTCGACAACAGCGTCGAGTACAGAAGTAGACACAGCTAGAGAGTACCGGGGCTTCTGTGGTCGCGAGCCATGGTTATCAGAGTTTGGGCCAATACTTCGGCAAAGGCTGAGTGGCTCATTATCCAAGTCAGTCCCTCCACCGGGGCAGCTATCCTGCTGGGATGACAACAACGCCAATGCCAGAACTCGCGCGGAGAGCCAAGCAAGCTTCTCGGGGGCTGGCAACAGCTTCAACTTCAACCAAAAATGCTGCGCTACTTGCTGCTGCGGACGCCCTAGAAAAGAACACAGAGTCCATCTTGGCGGCCAACGCTCAAGATGTCAGCAATGCAGAGGGTGCAGGAATTGCCCCCGGCTTGGTGGATCGTTTGCGGCTCGATGATGGACGAATTTCTGCAATGGCCGGCGGCTTGCGACAGGTTGCAACGCTGCCAGACCCTGTGGGAGAGGTTCTTGACGGTTGGGTTCGGCCAAATGGCCTGCGAATCAGCAGAGTCAGAGTGCCACTCGGTGTGATTGCAATCATTTATGAGAGCCGACCCAACGTCACCTCGGATGCGGCCGGACTGTGCTTGAAGTCGGGGAACGCTGCATTTCTGCGTGGTTCC
>CANJEC010000174.1 GCA_947473395.1 Actinomycetota bacterium
CGCGCCATCCATAAGCCTGGTGCGATCAGCGAGACAACCCCGTAGATTGCTCCGTTCCGTAATCGAATGAGCCAGCTGCGGTTCTGGTCAAGCAGTAGCCAGAGTCCGCCGAACGCAATCAGGACCAAGCCGATATAGCGCAGGCCGAAACCAACCCAAACGCACAAGCCCGACAAAATGAGTGTGGCAAGTGACCCCGTGCGACGAAAACGCATCAGCGTCAGCATCCAGGTCATGACCAGCAGAGCAAAGGCCATATCAGTCATCAGGACGTGACCGAGGCCGATGGTTGACGGACCGAACGCCAGTACCAGGGTTCCCAATAGAACTA
Source organism: Actinomycetota bacterium (assembly GCA_947473395.1). Taxonomy (GTDB): domain Bacteria; phylum Actinomycetota; class Acidimicrobiia; order Acidimicrobiales; family Microtrichaceae; genus IMCC26207. The sequence goes on from CANJEC010000174.1 coordinate 332, forward strand.
AGCGCGTATTGCTTACGAATAGGCGCAGCAGGCGGTTGCCAACAACCACCACTGCGGCCGCGACTCCAGCATTGAGCAGGATCACTGCACCCATCGTGTTGAGCGGGGTGACCCATGCAACCCCGGCCATCAATGTTGACCAGATCGGAGGCCAAATAGTGACCGGCCGCTCCAAGAAGTAGCCGTATCCCTGCCCGTCGAGCAGCGAGTCTGCAATGGCGCGGTATCCAACCCCATCGTCACCAGTGGCGATGCCAGAGATGTTCGAGATCAAGACCGCGAGGGCAGAACAAATTGCGAGGATCAACACATATGGGTAGTTGCCAGCAGCAGACCCAGAGGAATCTGCTGCTGGTTTGGTACTCGCTATTGCCCCGTTCACTACCGCACTGTTTAGTCGGTCGGTGCGGGGACTAGGCGGAGGTAGGGCTTTACTGTCTTCCATCCACCTGGATACTGCAGCTGTGCGTCCTCGTCGCTCACCACTCCAGAGATGATGACATCCTCGCCATGCTTCCAGTTCACTGGAGTTGCGACCTTATGTTTTGCAGTGAGTTGAAGGGAATCTACGACTCGAAGAATCTCGTCAAAATTGCGACCCGTTGATGCCGGGTACGTGATGATCAGCTTGACCTTGTTGTCTGGGCCAATGACGAACACCGAGCGCACCGTCAGGGTGTCGCGGGCATTCGGGTGAATCAGGTCGTAGAGGTCCGAGACCTTGCGGTCAGTATCGGCAATGATCGGAAAGTTCACTGCGGCGCCCTGAGTCTCTTCAATGTCAGCAGACCATGCGGCGTGATTCGTGAGTTCATCAACGGACAGTCCCACTACCTTGACGTTGCGCTTGTCCCACTCGGGCTTCAGGCGGGCAACGGCTCCAAGTTCGGTGGTGCACACAGGGGTGAAGTCCTTGGGGTGAGAGAACAGGATCGCCCAGCTGTCGCCCTTCCAATCGTACAAGTCGATCTCGCCATCGGTCGTGGCAGCGGTGAAGTTGGGTGCGGTATCGCCGAGTTGAAGAGCCATGTTCTGGGCCAGCTTTCTGTGTGTGTTCGGGGGTAGATCCATCAGGATCTATTCCCGACTAACTTAGTCGGGTTTATGGAAAAGTCAACACTGGCCTGTCATTCTGAGAGAATGCAAACTTTTGTTAGCAAAGGCGTTGACAGAGTGAGCAGTGCTAACTACAGTTAGCAAGGCAGTTAGCAGTACCCCACCCAGCAATACCCCCAAAAAGAAGGAGATCAAATGACTACCGTGATTACACGCATGACAGAAGTACAGGATCAGGTCATCAAAGCGATCAACAGTGTGAACGAACCACTCACTGACGCAATTACCACCGCCGTCAACTTTGTGGTCGAGAACGTCCCGCAGATTCCTGCCGTTCCGTTCGCTGAGAAGTTCCCTACCCCCAAAGACTTGATCAACAACCAGGCCAAGTTTGCATCCAAGCTTGTGACCACAAACAAGGCAGTGGCACTCAGCGCAGCAACTGCAGCACAGCCACTCACCGATCAGTTGCTTGACCGCAAGTCCGGTCCGGTACGCACCAAGGCTGCAGCCTGAGCCGTAGTCGGCCCTGACTCGATCAGCAGCTGACTCGATCAGCAGCGTTGATTAAGTAAGCAGTGTCGATTAAGTAAGCAACTGAATAACTAGCGAAGTGAACGGCGCAGAATCTGTGGCCGTTCGTTTCGCGTCTGGGGCTTGGTTACTTGGAGATTCGTGCGAAGCGTTCTTTGTATTTCAGCGCTGGAGTCTCGACGTAATTCCATGACAGCACCGAGACCCCGATGGTGACGGCGAAGGCAATCGGAAAGGTGACCAGCAGAGCCATCTTGGGGCGGCCCACAAACACGTTCTCAAAGAAGCTCAGGATGACGAAGTAAATCAACAAGTGCCAGATGTAGATGCCGTAGGAGCGCTTGCCAAACCATCGACAGATCGGCAGAGCAAGCAGGGATGCGAACTTGGCCTGCGGTCGCCGGACAAGATCAAGAATCCAGAGCGCCATGGCAATCACGGTCAAGTTGTAGAACAAACTGACAAACGGTGCGAAGGGGGTGAACCCGCCAAGGCAGAGCGTCATTGCGAACATCACCAAGGCGATATTGCCGCCGATGGGCAAAAAGCGCTGAAGTGCTGCCGAGTTCTTTGCGGGATCAAGGCGAAAGATCATCGCTACAAGACAACCCAGAACGAGTGAGTCCGGTCGCAGAATCGAGAATCCGAAGATGAAAGATTCAAAGGTCTTCCCTCCTAGTTCGGGGGTAAGAGTCATGCGTAGTACGGGCATGATGATGACCACTGCGAACATTCCAACGAGCAAGGCGTTCATGCGGCGGGCCTTGCCAGCCTTCATTGCTGCAATCAACAGCAGGGGCCAGACAAAATAGAACTGCTCCTCAAGCGAGAGCGTCCAAAGTTGCACAAGGGCTTGGCCCTCGACGCCGACCCAGGCAATCCAGAAGTCGTAGACGTAGAACGCTGCGGCTAAGAACTCAATGACGTACTGCTCCCTTTCAGCGCCACCGAAGAGCAGGGCGAATACCAGAAACACCGCGAGCAGCGTGTACACCGCAGGGAACAGCCTAAACACTCGTCGCAGGTAGAAGTCGCGTAGCGAGATTGCGCCTCGAGCAGCTCGTTCTTCGAACATCAGCGTGGTAATCAAAAATCCCGAGAGCATGAAGAACATGTCCACCAAAATGGGTGCGCCGTCTAGGTACCTGCTGCCCATGAAGTGAAACGACATCACGAGCACCACGCTGACTCCACGCGCCCCATCTAGGGCGGGGTTCCAACCGAGTTTGCGCTCGGTGGGTCCTGCGAGCTTGGCCGTATAGCTGCTAGTGGTCATGTGGGAGTGGTCATGTGGGGTTCGTCATGTGGGAGTTGGGCTTGCCGACTGGGGGTCTTGTGGACGTTTGTAGCGTGTGTCTTTGATGCGCAGAAATGGCTTCTCAATAAAGCGGTACGAGGCGATTCCTGCGAGCACGCCCAGAGCGGAGGCAATCAAACCCAGGACTAGTCGCCTCGGTCCGTACACCCCTTCCATCAGAGCAAGGAACGGGTACAGCACTGGGATATGCCACAGATAGATTCCATAAGAACGCTGGCCTAACCATTGCAGGTGACGATGGGAAAGTCCTCGTGAGATCAGGCTCTCCTGGCGGAAGTACAGGTCAAGAATGAGCGGAGCAAGCAGCAGTAAGCAGACTTGGTACATCGGGCCGCCGAACAGTTCAAAGCCAGGGGCGCGGTCCCCAAGGACTAGGAACCCCAGGAATCCAATCCATCCGATTGCTCCGCCGATGGCAATCCATCGTCGCCACTGCGCAGTAATCGGCCGAGGGATAGAGCGAATAAAGAAAGCCAGCAGACAGCCGTACACGATCATGTCTGGCCTTGCTGAAGCTAGGCGGTAGACGATGCCTTGCCAGGTGGGGTCGTTTTCATCGGAGAAGGTCACCCCATCGGGGCCAAGAATGACAATCTCTGATTGGAAGATCACACGCGTGCTCATCACCACCACGATGAACACCACCGACCCAATGATCAGCTTCAAGTCCGAACTGCGCCGCTTGAGGCGCATTGATGCAAAGAAGATCAGTGGCCAGATGAAGTAGAACTGTTCTTCTACGGTCAGGCTCCAAGTGTGGCCAAGGACACCGTCAAGCGTTGCTGGCATAAAGGCCGCAACGATGTAGTAGCAGTACGTAGCGGCTGCGAGGGGTTCGATCCACCATGTATGCAATTGTTCTTGGGCTGCCGGGACAAAATTGATAGCGAAGATGATCATCAGGGTGGACACAAAGATCATCAGGTACATCGCTGGGAACAAGCGGAGTGCTCGGCGCTGATAGAAGCGACGCAGATTGTTCGTCTCAGTCGCGTTGCGTTCGTCCATCAGCAGCGTAGTAATGAGGAACCCGCTGGCAACAAAAAACCAGTCAATGATGATGGGGGAGCCGCGCAGAAAATCGGTCACAAGTGCGTGATAGAGCACTACCTGCAGCACGAACAGGCCTCGAAAACCATCGAAGGCGGGGATGTGGCCGAGCTTGGGCCCGTCCACATTGATCAATCGGTTGTCGGTTACCCCCACAGACAAGATCTGCCCCTCGGCTGTTCAAGGTCCCTCAGCTGTTCAGGACCAAGCAAGTACTCAGGATACGGCTGTAGAGCAAAGATGCAGCATGCTCAG
>CANJEC010000175.1 GCA_947473395.1 Actinomycetota bacterium
ATGGGCTCGCCGAGAGGATCGATAATTTCAGATTTCACAAGGTCGACGAAACGTTCGGCAATTCGCTCAATGTCGGTTCGAAGCGCGAGTGCATGCCCGACTGCTGCGGGAACCGTCACCCCTGCAGCTACAAGCGCCGCACCGGCCTCTAGTAGGCGTGGGCTCTTCACTCGAACCTGCTCACCATCGAGTTCGAAGAGTTCCAGTTGCTCAACCTCGCTCAGCGTATCTAGCTGTACAAGGTCACCAAAGCGCTCGCTCAGTTCCTCAAGGGTGAGCGTCACTTCGGCCTCGGTAGTCCAAGGAGCGGCGAGGGCTGCTTCGAAGCCGAGCAACTCGCCGATATTGTGCCCTTGCTCCCAAGCCTCGAAGAGTTCGCCGATGTTCGACAGCGAATAACCGCGGTCAAGCATGCTCGAAATCAGTCGCAACCGAGCTAGGTGTTCAGAGGAATACAGCCCAACGCGCCCCAATCGCTGGGGTGGGGGAATCAGGCCTCGGTCTTGGTAGGCGCGCACATTGCGCACGGTGGTCTCGGCGAGGCCTGCTAACTCGTCGATTCGAAATGTATTGGGTTCAGTATCTCTTCCACTCATAGGGCCTCCTCCACTTCGCTGCGGCTTGATTCTTCCTTAAAAAGCTTATTGTATCATTGACCAATGTCACATTTGTAACTGAGACAGTGACTATTGACGTTTACATCGAACACTGTAAAGATACTCCAATGAACCCAACTGCACCGGCCGCCCTTGCAGACTCTCCACTTGATCGGCAGGCTGATACCTCTGGCTTTGCCTCACTCGTTGCCCGGCTAAGCCGGCAGTCGGTGGAGAAAAACCACGATGCCTATGCAGATGTGGCCTGGGACTCACCCGAGATGGCGATCGACCCACATGACAGTCGCTTTCAATTGCCCGACTGGGAATGCGTTGCTCGCACGGACTGGTACAAGTCGCAGACTCCGCAGGTGCAGGCTGCATTCGGTCTTGCCCGATACGCCACAGCCATGAAGGTGGGCGGCGAGTTCGAAAACGTCCTGCAACGTGGACTCCTGACCCACGCCTTCTGGCTTCCGAATGGTGCAGTTGAGTTTCGATACATGCATCACGAGGTGATTGAAGAGTCGCAGCACACGCTGATGTTCCAAGAGTTCATCAATCGCTCCGGAACGAACGTCAAGGGACTGCGCAGAGATGAGAAGTTTGGATCAGGTTTTGCATTGCGTTGTTCTAGAACTCGCCCGGCGCTGTTCTTCATGTTCGTTCTCGGCGGAGAAGATCCAGTTGATTACCTGCAGCGGCGCAGTCTTGCCGGCCCTGATCTGCACCCCCTACTCGAGCGCATCACCAGGATTCATCTGACCGAAGAAGCTCGTCACCTGTCCTTCGCCCGCAACTATCTCAAGCGAACGGTTCCGCAACTGTCCTCAACGCGTCGCCATGCACTAGCGCTCTTTGCCCCGCTGCTCTTCGGGTCGATGGCCAGAATGATGGTGTATCCGCGTCCAAGTTTGCTCAAGGCCTTTGGAGTGCCACGCCAGCAGGTTCGCCAGGCACTGCGCCACCCAGACCAACGAGCAGTTCTCGCTGAGTCGGTAGCCAAGACTCGACGAACCTGTACCGAGCTTGGACTCATGACCCCAGCAGCAAAACTCTTGTGGAAAGCCTGCGGGGTCTGGGCTGATGTCAGTGCGAAGCCAGCCAGTCGTCGCCAAGCTTGAACTCCATCTCAAGCTGATCTGTCACGATTCCCTTTGAAAAGTTGGCGATCTTCCCGCCGATGAGCGGAACGTTCACTGAGAGTTCGATGCGTACCTCGTACAGAGTATTGGTTGCCGCTTTCTTGCCCGGTGCCTGTGTCAGGGAAGTGCTGCCAGTGATCTGAATTGGCACGCCTTTGGTAACGAGTTCAAAGTTTCCCGAGTAAGTGCCGTCCGCATTGCTTCGCCACTCGTCTGTTGATCTCAAGGTATTGGTGGGTTTGATAATCCGTTTGGCAAACCCTGGAACTTCAACATCGACTAGCCGGTCAATGACAATGCGCAAAGAGGTCTCCGTTTCTTCGCAGCTAATGACTTCCAAATTTCGGTGGCCCATGGCAATGAACTTGGACTCGTGGCTAGCTGGATCGTGGAACATGTCCCAGCAGGCTTCGATCGGCGCAGCAAAGGTGTGTTTGCAAAGAATCTCCATCAGGGAAGTCTTGCCGATTCTGCCGACAGGGGAGTGATACCCGGTCTCAGCGCTACTACCTCACCGTCCGCATTCGTTAGGTTCTGAAGCCTTCCCCTTGTTTTCAGCAGGCCAAACCGAGGAACCATGCAAACAAGGACGCCTACCCGCGCAGCAGAGGTCCTCGAGGCCCTAGCTCGGGAGCAAACACGCCGGCCCATGTACCGACGCTCGCGCACAGATGCCGCAAGCCCTTTCGCCCCACCTGGCCAAAGCGGCGATGCCCAGAGTCAACCCGCAAGTGCGCAGCAAGATCAACCCAACCGCATGTCTCAGCAGCCTTCCCATATGACACAGTCCCAGTGGGGTCGGCAGGGGATGCTCCAGCGGATGCCCCAGTGGATGCAGGGGCAGATGCCCCAGGTGGATCTACGAAAACTGGCAGCCCTCATGTCTGTCCTTGCCTTGGTAGCACTCGGCCTTGGGTGGACCTCGCTGCGTCGGCCGGCCTCACTCGATGACCGTCTTCCCATTGCGAGCAGCGGTTCTACCGGGCAGGCTTCCCCATCTGCTGCGGTAGCGGATCCGGCTGAAGTAGGAACCAAACCCGCAGCAGTCGGTCAATCGGCGGCTACAGGTCCTGTGTTTGTTCATGTTGCAGGTGCAGTCCTCTCGGCTGGCGTGGTGCAACTTCCTAATGGGTCTCGCGTGGTGGATGCCGTAGCGGCAGCAGGGGGTCTGCGCCCCGATGCCGACTCCAATCGCGTGAACCTTGCGGCCACTCTGCTTGATGGATCACAGGTCATGATTCCTTCTCTTGGTCAGCCCAACCCGGTGCAAGTCCCCGTTGCTCAAGGTTCCGCTTCAGGCCTATCTGCTGGCGGATCAAGTGCTCCTGGGTCGGCCGGGGCTGTATCTGGCGCTGGCGAAGTAGCGGGCCCAGTGAACTTGAATACTGCGACTCTCGAACAGCTCGAGGCACTGCCAGGGGTTGGACCAGCAACAGCTCAGGCAATCCTTGCATTCCGTGACAAAGAAGGCAGCTTCGATTCCGTTGAAGCACTCCTTGATGTTCGCGGCATCGGTGACGCCAAATTTGAAGCACTTCGTGAACTCGTTACGGTCTGAGTTCGCCGCGCTGCCGTGACTGATCGATGGATGGCGCTCAACGCAGCGCTGCTCTGCGGCGCGGCATTCTTCGCTCCGCGAATTTCTCTGGTCTTGGCGGGCGTGGTGTTGCTGGTCGGACTCATGCTGCGCAACCCGGTGCTCCTGTCGCTCGGGCTGATACTGATTGTGTGCGCCAGAGGCTCTGACTCACTCGAAGCGTTGCATGCCCCGCTCCCTCAGCGTGTTAGCGGCCTAGGGCAACTCATGGCCGACCCGGAGCCGCAAATGTTTGGGACGCAACTCCTGCTCAGCGTCGATGACCGGCGCTATCTGGCCATGGTGCCACTAAAAGATTCTGCTCTGGTTCGTCTGATGATGATGGGCGAGCACCTGCAAGTAACTGGGCGGGTCAGTCAACTGCGTGGTGCACCCGCCGGTTGGGTAAAGGCCCGCCACCTCGCAGGTCGCCTGCAACTCAACTCAGTCAAGGTCGTCGGCCGAACAGCGCCTTGGTACCAACTTGCAAATGCAGCGCATCGCAGGGTGTCTGCTGGGGCTGACTCCTTCCCAGAGGAGCAACGCTCGCTCTATCTGGGTCTGGTTCTGGGAGATGACCGTGGCCAATCAGAGATCCTGAAGTTCCGGTTTCAAGCCTCAGGTCTGAGTCACTTGCTTGCCGTGTCAGGGCAAAACGTTGCATTCCTTCTGGCTGTGGCAGCACCTGTGTTGCGCCGAATACCGCAACGGCTTCAAGTCTTTTTTGGGCTCCTCTTGCTGGCCATGTTTGCAATCGTGACGCGAGGAGAACCCTCGGTGTTGCGCGCAGCAGTCATGGCCGCAATTGCGTTGAGCTCAGTGGCAGCAGGGCGTTTGGCGAGTGGCTTGCGAGTCCTATCGATGACCATCATTGCGCTCGTCCTGACTGATCCACTCCTGGTTCACTCGATCGGGTTTCAACTCTCGATTGCTGCAACAGCGGGTTTGTTGCTGATGGCACGTCCGCTAGCGGATCGTTTACCTGGGCCAGCGTGGTTTCGGCTTCCACTTGCAGTCACGTTGGCAGCACAGGTATCGACTGCCCCGATTCTGGTGGCGCTTGCTGGCGGGATTCCCGCTGTTGCCACGCCGGCAAATCTGTTGGCCGTTCCGGCAGCAGGCCTAGTCATGATGCTCGGGGTGACGGTTGGTCTGGGGGCGGGGGTGATTCGCAACCCCCTGGCCC
>CANJEC010000176.1 GCA_947473395.1 Actinomycetota bacterium
GATCCAGGTTTTCCTGGTTATGCCATGGAACTCACTCCGTTGGCACCAACCATGGCCGAACTGCTTCGCTCTGGTGGGTACCAAACCTTGATGGTTGGAAAATGGCACCTGACAAAAGACAGCGAACAAAACGATGCCGGGGATCGCTCCTCTTGGCCATTGCAACGCGGGTTCGACCGCTACTACGGGTTCTTGGACGGGTTCACCAACTTGCATCATCCCCATCGCCTGATCGAGGACAATCATGCGGTTCGAGTGGACGAGTACCCCGAGGGATATTTTCTAACCGACGACCTGACCGACCGGGCAATCTCCATGATTCGCGAGTCAAAGGCTTCCGATCCGGACAAGCCCTTTTTCTTGTACCACGCTCAGGGTGCTGTCCACGCTCCGCTCCATGCCAAGGCCGAAGATATCGCCCGCCACGATGGCCGCTACGAACACGGCTGGGATGTGATTCGCCAGCAGCGACATGAGCGTCAGATCGAACTTGGAGTGATTCCGCCCGGAACCGAACTGGCTCCTAGGAACACGGAGTCTGGCGATGAGGTCGAGGCTTGGGACTCGCTCACGCCCGACCGGCAGGCGCTGTTTGCGAAGTACATGTCGGTGTATGCGGCCATGGTGGACAACATCGATCAGAACGTCGGTCGCCTGCGAGCAGCGCTCGAAGAGATGGGCGAATGGGAGAACACGCTGTTTGTGTTTACCTCGGACAATGGCGGGTCCAGAGAAGGGGAGCGCGAGGGGACGAGTGCGTATCTTCGTTCGCTGCATTTTGGCCGCAGCGGCATCGAGGAGCCTTTCGAAGAGGACCTAGCCCGTATCGATGAGATGGGCGGGCCAACCACCATGCCGCACTATCCGCGCGGTTGGGCAATGGTCTCGAACACTCCGTTTCGGCTCTACAAGATCAACGCTCACCGTGGCGGGCATTCGGTGCCGTTTGTGGTTTCTTGGCCAGCGGGTGGAGTCCCGGCAGGGCAGCTCCGTGAACAGTTCATGCACGTGTCAGATTTGCTCCCGACAGTGTTGGAGCTAACAGGAATCGAGCGGCCAGCGAGTTGGCGCGGTGAGCCCGTTCTTGCGTTAGATGGCGAAAACCTGAGCGCAACACTGTTCGACTCGGCTGCAGCAGGCCGCCAAGCCGATCTGATTATCGAAAATGAGGGCCACCGCGCCTTTCGCAGAGATGGCTGGGAGGCAGTAACTCGACATGCTCCGCGCAGTTCGTATTCAGAAGAACTTTGGGAACTCTTTGACACTGCAGCCGATCCCTCGCAGCTACATGACCTTGCCGCGGAACGCCCCGAGTTGCTAGCTGAGCTCACTGCAGCCTGGGATGAGGCGGCTTGGAAGAATCAGATTTTCCCGCTCGATGAGGGCACGGGTTACCGCTACTTGCTCAGGCCTCCATGGACGCAGCGCTATGACGAAGCAGTCGTGATTTATCCCAATACGCCGTCGCTTGACCGCTGGAGGTCTCAGCGCTTGATCTTGTGGCGGGACGTGTCTATTTCGGCTTCTGTAACGGTTCGTACCGGAGACGCGGGCATGTTGGTTTCGCACGGGGACCAAGGCGGCGGATACTGCATGTACCTAGATGTCACTGGTGAACTCGTTGCAGTACATAACGGTTACGGCCTTGAGCGGGAACTGCGTGGGCCGGTCATTGAGCCAGGGGAGCACCAGCTTGAGTTGCGCATAACATGTCCGGGCAACAACCTGTGGAATCTGGCGCTTGCTGTTGATGGTCATGAGGTCGCTGCTGGTGAGGGCTATCGATTGCTCATGGCCATGGCCCCATTCCAAGGAATTGATATTGGCATTGACCGCCGCTCGCCCGTGAGTTGGCCCGTGTTTGTTCGCCACGGCGGGTTTGCCTTTAGCGGGCAGTTGCATCACGTTGCCTACGCACCCGGCCAGGCAGCCCCAGATAGTCCCGATAACTACTTGGATATGTTGCGTGAGTGGGGACGGTCCTTTGAGTAGCCCAAAGACAATGCGAATGGGTCCGGCCACTTAACCGCCCGACTCGATTGCTGTGCGGACTTCTCGAGTGGCCCGCTCGATGAGTCGGGTACGCGGAATCTCTCCGAGACTCCGCCACGGTCCACCTGCTACTCGCCAGTGCGCCAGCCAGACAACGGTGACCGTACCTAGCCAGGCGGCAGGAACAGAGGGGTCGGGTGCGGCCTCTTGCAAAGCAGCAGAGCGTTGCGTGGCTCGTTCGTAGCGCAGCACACAGGAGTTGTTTGCAGCAGCCTGCTGCGCAGGTGTGACCGGGGAGAAGGGGTTGTAGCGGGCGCCTTGGCCAGCGCAGGTCTGAATCTGCGCTGTGGGCTCGCCGCTAAAGATGCGAAGCGAGATCGGCTCGGCTCGGACGTCTACGGTGAGCCCATTCAGGCTGAGCGTGGCCTCTACGGGTTGCCAGCCTTGATCAGGGATGGATACGAATACGGGTTCGCGTACCGGGACCACAACTGCTTCTGGTGGGCTTTGTACTGGGCTTGGCGGGGGGAGCCGTGTGATCATCTGTCGGTTGAGCAGTGTCTGAGTGTCGAGGTTTGCGCTTCTTGGGATGGCTCGAAACGCCACGTTACGACCGTCGCAGATATGGCCTTGGAGGTTCAAATTGCCGAGTTCCGCCGTGCCGAGAAAGTTTTGCAGGGTGTCCAACAGCGGTCGAACACGCGGGTCGCTCCGGTTTGGGGCCATGATCGCAATCAGAAACTCAATCTGCGCATCAGTGAAGGTGATCCATCTGCATCTCGGCGGCGCAGTGTTGCCGGAGCTACGTCGAGGCCGACCACCTGAACTGATCTGATACAGAATTGTCGTAACGATGTCGCCACGTCCGATCAGTCTGGAGTTAGCTGAGCCTTGGCTCTCGGCCGCTGCGGGCCGAGTTGTGCCGAGGCCAAAGCTAACTAGCAACGAACTGACCAGAATGAGCATGACAAAACTACGGATTCGTGTTCTCCATGGGGTGCTCATGGCTTGGTCTCCGCAGTCCTAGAAGTGGGGCAGGGGTCTGTTGAACCAGGTGGCATCACAGTGACTTCGAGGTGATCTAGAGAGTCAATTACCCAGTCAGATCCAGCTGCACGCGCCGAACCAGTGCCTTGAAGCTGCGCTACCGAGTCGTCGATGACTTCGCCCGAGGTCTGAGTAACACGAACACCCGGCGAGTAGCCGCACCAAGTGAAACTAATCAGACCATCCGTACTGGAACTGACCTTGAGGGGCCGGTAGCTGTAGCTCAGCCCCGTTGAGGCTGGGATCACCCTGGTGAGATCTGCTGCTGGAGTCAGCACCAGCTGACTGAGCACATCGACCGAGAGTGTGCTCTGCGGGGGGACTAACGCGTCCCACCGAACTCGCTGTTCTGAGAGCGGGTCGGATGCAAGATCGGGATGCGCTGCTAAGTCGGTCACGATCTGGCTGTAGCGAACAAGGAGCTGCGCAACGACTCGTTGTTCTGCCGTGTATGGCTCAGCAGATTCCACCGAGGGCTGAGCAGAACCTTCAGCGGGTATCGATGGGTTCCCTGCTGCTTGAGGAGCGGACTGTGCCGAAGAGTGCGCTGCCTGCCCAGGCGGTTTGGGTTTGGCCTGCCGAGCAAGGCCCGAGCGGGCAGTAGGCGGCGGGGGTGTTGGCAGATCTTGGATTGAGCCTGAGTTCTTTGCGTCTAGCTGCGTGGCACACCCGCTGAGCTGTGCTGCGAGAAGAACGGAGAGCACTACTAGCAGCAGCAAGGCCCGCTCTTTGGTCTGATCGCGTGATGAACCAGCGCTGCTGGGCGATCGCCTCGCAGCCTTTCTGCTGAGCGATCTGCTGGATAAGAACATGTTTTGCTCCTGCTATGAGGTAACGGGGGTCGAGATTCACCGTGGAGGAGTTCGACCAATTGGTACGAGAAGTAGTCTTTCATCATCATATGTACTGAAACAACCTAAAATGTAATAAAAAAGATCAACTCGGCCTGCTGCACTCTCCACCGCTAGGGTTCTTTGCTGTTCAGCCGTCCGAAGGCAGTTCTTCTAAAGGGGAACCATGAGTGAGTACGTCCTAACCATTGACCTTGGTACTTCGGGACCGAAGACAGCCGTGTTCACCGTTGAAGGTGATTACATCGATGGTGAGTTTGAACCCGTAGAACTCAAGCTGTCCGATCACGGCGGGGCAGAGCAGCGACCGGCCGACTGGTGGGCGGGAATTGTGGCAGGCATGAAGCGCCTTCGCGAACGCGGGGCTGTCCCGGAACAGGGCTTTGCCGCAATCTCGGTGACCTCGCAGTGGTCGGGCACAGTAGCCATCGATTCCCAAGGTGAGCCCGTCTGCGATTCGGTCATTTGGATGGACTCCCGCGGTGCTACCGATATTGCCAAATTGGTTGGCGGGCCGATCAAGGTGCAGGGATATGAC
>CANJEC010000177.1 GCA_947473395.1 Actinomycetota bacterium
AGTGAGTTGATCGATTCCGGGCGATTCGATCTTGAAACCTTTTCTGCGGGAGGAACAATATGAGCGATTCGACATCACCTGAGCCAGATGGTTCGCAAGCAGAAACTGCGTCGCAGGCGGGAGCCACGGTGCTTGTTGAGCCGACCGAGGCGGAGGTGCAACAAGAGCGCCAAGATCTTGCTGGTGTGGTCGGAAGCCCGTGGTCTCGAGGCCTGCGGCTCGTTGGCTTAGTCGCCGTTGTGGTGCTGCTCGGAATGCGACAGGGATTGTCGATGCTGGTGGTGGTTGCAGCCATCGTCATCATGATTTTCTTGCATGAGCTCGGCCACTTCATCATGGCTCGCCGAGCCGGCATGTTGGTCACCGAATTCTTCATCGGGTTTGGCCCCCGGATCTTTTCGTTCCGACGCGGTGAGACCGAGTACGGGCTCAAGGTCATCCCTGCTGGGGCGTACGTCAAGATCATCGGGATGAGCAATATGGAAGAGGTGGACCCTGCTTTGGAGTCCCGCACCTACCGACAGAAGTCTTGTTCTCAGCGAGTCGGTGTGGCCGTTGCCGGGTCGACAATGCATTTCTTGATTGCATTTGTTTTGCTCTTTATTCAGTTCGCTTTCATTGGTGGTCCCGACGGGGGTCGGTGGCAAGTTGGCGAACTCACCGAAGGTGGCGCAGCGCAGCAGGCTGGAGTGCGCACCGGAGATGAAGTCGTTGGATTCAATGGCTCAGAGATCTCGAGCTTCGACGATTTTCGCACCCAAGTCAGCGCAGCCGATGCAGGAAAAGTTGACTTTGAGGTTGTGCGAGATGGGCAGCGGGTCGTCATCCCAATCGATCTCTCGACTCGGGTCAAGATCATCGGAACCGTGGGCGAGGACATCGACGTTCTCGACAACGGGGACCAGATCCTTGTTGGGGGTTCTCCGGCCAACGGTGCAGCCGCTACTGCGGGGCTCATCGAGGGGTCAACCTTGCTTCAGGTGAACGGGGTTGATGTGAACTCACTCGATCAGGTCAAGTCTGCAATGGCTGACTCGGCAGATGGCGAGTTCACTCTTACGACCCAATCACCCGACGGAGTGAGCAGCACGGCAACTATCGATTTGGGGTCCGAGGTTGCAACTACACAACCAACAGCTTTCGTCGGGGTGGGGCAGCAAGCGGTACTCGAGACTCAGTCCGTTCCAGCAGCAGCCTGGAGCACTGTTACGACCTTTTCTAGAACTGCGCAGGCCAGCATCGTTGGGGTTGGCAAGTTCTTCTGGCCGCCAAATATCTATGCATTTGTGAGTTCCACGATTACCGGAGATGCTCCAGAGGATTCAACAACGACAGCAACTGCAGCCGAGGACACCCCTGCTGGCGCATCAGCGAATCGACCTATTTCGATCATTGGAGTAGCGATGTTGGGACGCGATTTGTCCTCCGAGAACATCTCTAACCTGATTCAGTTTCTGGCACTTCTGAACATCTTCATCGGCATCTTCAACCTGATCCCTCTTCTTCCCTTTGACGGCGGTCACGTAGTCATTGCTTTGTACGAACGCTTTCAAGAAAAGCGGAAGCGAACTGATCAGCGCTATCTCGCAGATGTGTCTCGCATGGCACCGGTTGTCTATGTGGTCATTTCGGTGCTTGCCGTGGTGGGCATTCTGGCAATGTTCTTGGACATCACCAAGGGTGTCAGCATGTAGTCCATCAGTTTCGGCTTGGCAGGTGTCGGCCGATGGAGTTGGGTGAACGCTAACTTGGTGGGATGGATGCAGGAGCAGTTACCTTCCCCCGGCGCTCAACTCGGCGAATAACAGTCGGTCAGGTTCCCGTTGGCGACGGCGCACCTATCACCGTGCAATCCATGACCACGACCAAGACTGCTGATGTCGACGCGACGCTGCAGCAGATCTATGCGCTCGCAGCATCGGGCTGTGACATCGTTCGCTGCACGTGCAATGACCTCGCAGCAGCGGAAGGACTTGCCCGGATCGTGCCCCGCAGCCCGATTCCCGTGATTGCGGACATTCATCATCAATACAAAATGGCGCTAGCCGCATTAGAGGCGGGAGTTCAGGGACTCCGCCTCAACCCGGGAAACATCAGAAAGCCAGAGCACATCAAGGCAGTCGCTGCAGAGGCTCGTGACCGAAACGTGCCGATTCGCATCGGTGTCAACGGTGGCTCCTTGGACCCAGCGCTGTATGAGAAATATGGCGGAACAGTGACCCCCGAAGCAATGGTCGAGTCTGCAATGACCGAGATTGCGTACTTCGATGAGGTGGGTTTCGACCTCATCAAAATCTCGGTCAAGGCATCAAACGTGCCGTTGATGATTGAGGCGTATCGGCAGTTGGCCGAGGCGACGGATCATCCGTTGCATCTTGGAGTCACCGAGGCCGGACCATTGCCAGGCGGATACATCAAGGCAACCGCAGGCATCGCCACACTGCTAGCAGAAGGAATTGGCGACACAATCCGTTATTCCCTGACGGCTGATCCAGTTGAAGAGGCCAAAGCGGGCAGGCTGTTGCTGGAATCCTACGGATTACGTGAACGCAAGAATGTCGACCTGATCGCATGCCCAAGTTGTGGTCGCGCCGAGATTGATGTGATCGCGGTAGCAGAGGCTGCGCAATTGGCTTTTGCAGGCAAGGAACTACCACTGCAGGTAGCTGTTATGGGCTGTGTGGTGAACGGACCGGGCGAGGCTCGTGATGCCGATATTGGGATAGCTGCAGGCCGGCACCGGGGTCACTTGTTCGTGAAGGGGATCAACGTTGCAGTTGTACCCGAGGACGAGATGGTCGACACCCTTGTCGAGTGGGCAGAGTTCATTGCTGAGCACGGAGCCGAGGCAGCGCTAGCGCGTGTTGATACCGAAAAGGCTCGGCGCGAGGCCGAGAAAGATCGCGCAGCGCTATTAGAGGAGCAGGGCGATGATGCCAACGCCAGTGAGCAGCGGGTGGACCTCATCCATAAGAGGTTCGAGAGCTAACGATCCGAGCCCCAAGTTCCGGGACTATTTGTCACTGCTTGCGCGACTAGAGAGTCTTTGGAGTGCTCGGCAATCCTGCTAGTTCCTCGATCAAACGATGCAAGGCATCGGGATCTTCCTGCATGACCTGATGTCCAATATCGGGAAGTATTCGTAGCTGGGAGTCTGGAACTGCTGCAACCAAAATCTCTGCATGCGCAGGGGGAGTGAGGCGATCAAGGTCCCCAACCACTACCAACGTGGGGATTCGCACATGCTGTAGGTCGGCCACCACATCATGTGCAGCGATTGCACGCCCGGCGTCTTGAGCAATGGCCGGGTTTGAGTCCGCCAGCATGAGGCGGACTTGTTCTACTGCTTTGGCTGTGGGGTGCCTTCCGAATGCCCAGCGCACGAGTACCACAGACAAGTTGTTGTTTCGCCAGACACGCTGAGGGTCCGGCTGGCGCAGATCAAGCTTGGTCGAGGCCAGCAACTGCAAGATGCCAACTGCACCTCCGGTCAGCGCAGGAATTGCCATGGTGGCGGCGCTACTCGCTAGAAACATGAGTCCAGCGACTCGCTCGTGGGCGGCATCGAGGTGATCCGCACAGAATGCCCCGAGTGCCATACCTCCCATTGAATGGCCCACGAGGATCGCGCCGTTTAGATCAAAGTGCTCGAGCAGTTCTGCCAGGTCCTGAGCGATGGCCTCCATGGTCATCCCCTTGCTTCCCACGGTTGACTCCCCATGGCCGCGCATGTCCCAAGCCAGGACACGATGCTGCGGGCCAAGGTTGTTGAACTGTGCACCCCACACCCACCATTGCAATGTCACCCCGTGCAGCAGCACCACAGGTTGGCCCACGGATGTGGACTCCTCGTCTGCAGCAGAGGTATGTGCATCCGTGTGCTGTGGAACTGGAAGCCCAATTCGCTCCACCACGTGTATCGAGGCTCCATCACGAGTTGGTACATAGTGGTGCTTCACCGTTGTGTGAATGTCGAGCAACTCATCAATCAGCGGGTTCTCTGTCTTCCTGATTTTTGTGCCGGCAACATGGACTGCGACCGCAGAGGCAAGCGCCGCGACGCCCACTCCAAGTGAGGCGGCGCCCAGTGTGCGCAGAGCACGAGTCGGAAGGTTCATCCGATCAGAGTATCGGCAGGGGTGACTGCTCTGCAGAAGTGGGAAGCTCACTGCGTGGGCTCAGCGACGGTACGCTCCATGCGATGGCAAAGCCCCCGATCCTCACCCCCCAAGCCGAAGACTTCCCCCGCTGGTATCAGGACATCCTGACCAAAGCCCAGCTCGCAGAGAATGGCCCCGTCCGAGGCACCATGGTGATTCGTCCCTATGCCTACGCAATCTGGGAGCGGATGGTCGCAGAGGTTGACGCTCGTATCAAAGCTGCCGGTGCCGAGAATGCATATTTTCCGCTCTTTATTCCCGAG
>CANJEC010000178.1 GCA_947473395.1 Actinomycetota bacterium
CAGCGATAGTGGCGAAGGCCGCTGGTCGCTCGAAGCCGCTGTGGACCTAGGGGTTCCAGCGCCGGTTCTTGCCAGCGCGCTGTTCTCGCGGTTCTCCTCTCGTGGGGAAGAAACAATGGCCAACAAAGTTCTGTCAGCCATGCGGAACGAATTTGGCGGCCATGTTGAGAGCTCCGCACCGTGAGGGAGCAGACTCCACACAAGGTCGATTCAGCCAACATGGGTGATGCTCTGGTGCTCTTCGGGATCACCGGAGATTTGGGGTTCAAAAAACTCCTGCCTGCCCTGTATCACCTTGCAGCAAATGGCCAACTCGATGTGCCAGTTATCGGCGTAGCTTCCTCTGAGTGGACCGTGGAAGACCTGAAAGCTCGCCTGCGCTCCGCTCTTCAGGCAAAGCATGTGGTGGCAGACGCTCAGGTGTTACTCGAGCTCGAGTCGCGTCTGTCATACGTGCAGGGCGACTACGCCGATCCCGCCACTTTTGTTGCCCTCAACGCAGCACTAGATGGTTCACAGCTGCCCGTGATCTACCTAGCCATACCGCCCGTTCTTTTTCCGGAAGTGATCCAAGGCCTAGCGGAAGTGGGACTCAATCACCGAGCAAGGATTGTGTTGGAGAAGCCGTTCGGTCGCGATCTGACCTCGGCGCAGGAACTCAACGCAACGGTGCTGGCAGCGTTTCCAGATGAACGCGTCTTTCGCATTGATCACTTTCTCGGCAAAGAACCTGTGCTCAATCTGCTGGTCTTCAGATTTGCCAACTCAGTCCTTGAGCCTCTGTGGAATAGACACCAGGTCTCCAGAGTCGAGATCACCATGGCCGAGAGTTTTGGCGTTGAAGGAAGAGGCGGATTTTATGACCGCGTGGGAACGCTTCGCGATGTTGTTCAGAATCACCTGCTACAGATTCTGACCCTGCTTGCCATGGAACCTCCTACTTCGGAGTCACCCGAAGCTCTGCGTGATGAAAAGATCAAGGTGCTGCGCTCCATCGAGACCCTTGATGTCTCTACGGTGGTTCGTGGGCAGTATCAGGGTTACCTCGATGAGGATGGTGTAGCTGAAGGTTCAGATACCGAGACCTTCGTGGCTATGCGTTTCTTCATCAACAACTGGCGCTGGGCGGGTGTGCCTTGGTACGTGCGTTCAGGCAAGGCAATGGCCGCAACATTTACTGAAGCAGTGATTGAGTTTGAGCCGGCGCCCCAACCTCTCTTCGTTGACCCTGCGCACCCACCCGAGCCAAACCGCTTGCGTTTCCGCATGAACCCAGATGACGAGATCACGCTGGAAGTTCAGGCCAAGCGCCCTGGCGAGGAATTGCTGAGTCAGACGGTCGACCTTGATGTGGACCACTCCTCTGCTTCGGATCGGATTCCTGAGGCGTATGAGCGGTTGCTCCGCGATGTGCTTGAAGGCGACCAAACCCATTTTGGACGAGAGGATTCTGTCGAGGAATCTTGGAGAATTGTGCAACCTCTTCTTGAGAACCCCCCGCCTGTTGTGCCCTATACGCGTGGTAGTTGGGGACCCGAACTGAGCCCCGAGGAAGACCCTTTCCCGTGGATCGACTGCGGGCCAGACGGGCGAACGGTCCGCGGTCAATCCAAACAGTGACAACAGCCGAACGACACGAACTGCGTCTTCTGCCCACGGCTGCCGATGCTGCAGCAGAAGCGGCGAGCATCATCTGCGAGTTGCTAGCGGCTGCCCTTATTGCCGCACCAAACGAGGACCTTGCTTCGGGGTCACAAGCAGGCCGAGCCTCGGTGGCTTTCAGCGGCGGTATTTCGCCCCGAATGATGCTGGCCTCGATGCCGGGAGTTCGGCTTCAACCAGACTGGTCTCGAATAGATGTTTTCCAAGTAGATGAACGGGTAGCACCCGAGGGCGACCCGAGCCGCAATCTTGTCGACCTGCAGCATCACCTGCTTGAGCAACTCTCACCGCCACCAGCCCTCCACCCAATTCCGGTTCAGGCTGGAGCTACCCAGGCAGCGCTGAGATATGCCCAGACTCTGAGCGACACGCTCGGCGATGGCGGCCATTTGAGTCTTGTCCACCTTGGCTTGGGCAGCGACGGACACTGTGCTTCACTCGTGCCAGGCGACCCCGTTCTGCGAGTGATGAACGCAGATGTCGCAGCAACAGCTGCGTATCAGGGCCATGAACGAGTCACCATGACCTACCCAATGTTGAATCGGGCACGATGTGTTGTTTGGCTTGTTACTGGAGAGTCAAAGCGAGCTGCTCTGGCGGCCCTGCTGAGGGATGACCCCGAGATTCCAGCCACTCATGTGCGGTGCAACCGCTCAATCATTGTTGCTGACCAGTCGGCCGTCAGCAGCGCTGACCGATCAGTCCTCAGCAGCGCTGACCGATGAGCTCTCAGCAGCGCTGACCGATCAGTAGAGCGTGTGGGTGGACGTAGTGGCGGTCAAGTGCGCGAGTAGTGACCTCTAGGCCAGCTTCTTGCATCACCGTTCGGATTGCATCAAGTGGAACAAGTTCGACCGTTTCACCCTCGGTCACGCGAGTGAGTTTGGTGGAGATCAGTTCCTGGGTTGAACACCAAGCAGACTTAGCTCGCAGGGAGGTATCCATCTCTTTGATCAGCAGGGTTCCCCCGGGTTGAACAACCCGAGCGGCAGCGGCAGTTAGCTCCAGCGCCGCTGCGATTCCCAACAAATACAACACGTCGATAATCACGACTGCCCCGTAGAGTTGCTCCACCGGTGGCCTCCAGTCGGGTTCGACCTGAACGAATTCAAGTTGATCTTCACCTAGCCCCGCGGCTTGAGCAGCGCGGCGTGCCTCGACGAGTTTTGCTCCGTCGATATCGGTGCCAATGATTCGGCGGCCTTGGCTTCCCAAAGCGGCCGTCAGTGAGAACAGGCCGTGACCGCAGCCGATCTCGAGCACCTCGCCCGAGGATGGCAGTTCTTGTTGCACTGTTTCCATCGGAATCGAAGCCCACCGCACCATTGTGTGAGCCCGGGTTGACCACGGCTCCGACTGATAGGCAGCGACGATTCCTGGGGGTCGATGCCAGCGACTCCCGCCACTCGCCGTGTTCGCCTCGGATGGCGTATCGGGTGTGGGTTGAGGTCCTGCGCCCCGGCTCGTCATCGCAGATCCCCGAACGTGCCAAGTTGCAGACCAGCAGAGGCGATCCGTTCGCTCACAGTCTTGCTGAGCAAGCCCGCTGCCTCTTCTGCCCAGTGGTATGACCAGTCGTACCGGGCGCGATCCGGGTCGTGAACTGCACCCGGGTGACAGCCAATCTCCACTGAATGGCTACTGCTAGGGATCGAGTCGATCAGTTTGAGCAACTCTGGTTCAGTTAGCGAACCCGAATGGGAAAACCCTGCGAAGCTCTGCGTCGTGAGCAGCCCAGCACGCTTGGCGCGGGCAGCGGCGAGCTTGCCGAGGATCGACATGGGCCCCAGCCCACTCGACCTAGTAGTTCGAACAGCATTGACCCCAGCCACCGCTGCAAGTCGCTGGATTACTGCCCAGAGTGTTGGCCACTCATGAAGGTGCTGATGCGAGTCGAGGTGAGTCAACGCCACACCCTCTGCCTGCACGGCGCGAATCTGAGCTGTGAGTTCACGTTCGACGTCTTCGGGGTTAATCCGGCCCCTAGCGGCAGAAGCGGCGAACTGTTTCCAGGAGATGGGGAACCTGCCTTGGGCGTCTACCAAGCTGGGCACCTCGGAGGCAGTCAACACAGGAGGGTCCTCACCTACAAGTGCAAGGTGCACCCCCACTCCGAGCTTGGGGTGGCCGGCGAGCAGCCCAACGGTGGTTGCAAATGCAGGCGCGGGAACCAGCACGCTCGTTGATGTCAAGACTCCGTGTTCATGGCATTCAAGAATCGCTCGAGAGGTGGCCTCTGTGAGGCCGTAGTCGTCGGCATTAATAATCAGAAGAGTCATGGGAGCATGCTCAGTTGCCCGGATTGGCAGGATTTTTGGTGCTTCTTCGGAGCTCGGCTCCAAGGGAGAACATTTCTCGAAGCATTTTCAGAATCACCGCTGGAGAGGAGAGCGTTGAAACTCCGCGGGTGCGGGGGAAGTAGTCGACCCCAAATTGGATGATCTCTGCCCCCTCGTTGCGTGCCCGAGCCAAGAGCTCGGCATCGATGAACGAGCCTTCGCTCTTGAGCTGCACCGAGTCAATGACCCAGCGCCTAGCTAGCTTGAAGGCAAAGTTCACATCGCGAATCCGCAGCCCCAACAATGCATTCACCAGCGTGTTGTAGATGTAGCTATAGAAGAAACGCAGCGGTCCTTCACCTTTGCGTTGCAGACGGTATGCCGCAACCACGTCGGCGCTATACAGGTCGAGCAGGTGCAGGGCTTGTCGAATCTCTGCAGGATCGAAAGGAAGATCCGCGTCGGTATAGAGGACTAGA
>CANJEC010000179.1 GCA_947473395.1 Actinomycetota bacterium
TCCATGCGATGTTGTAAATGAACTTCCAGCGATGGGTTCGAACAACTCGCATCGGGTAGTAGTTGGTGACCTGATGAAAGCAGTGTGAGGCAAACACATGATCTCGGCCTGGGGATTCTGGATGCTCCAGTAACGGCCGCAGGCTTTCTCCAAACATCGCTGCGCCAAGTTCGCCAGCCCCCGCAAGGTCGAGCACCGTGGGAGCGAGATCAGCCCAACTCACGAGGGCCTGGCAGCTCACACCCGAACTCGACACAGCAGCGCTAGACACAGGCTCGGTCCCGGTGCCGCTACTTGGTGAATCGCTTCTGTCAGCAGCGGGGATTGTGCTGACAATCAAGGGAAGTTGCATGCCGGGGTCATACAGGGTCGTCTTTGCAACAGGGAATGCTCCCCCGTTATCGGAGAGATACAAGATGACCGTGTCTCGGTCCGACCCAGCGCTAGCAATCAAGTCCATAAGGCGGCCCACGCCTCGATCAAGTCGGGCGATTGACTGGTAGTACTCGGCAATCTCGGCGCGCACCTCGGGAAGGTCCGCTAGCCAAGGAGGAACAATCACCTCTTCGGGATCAAAGAGTGTTTCCTCATCTCCGGGAAATGGCGTCCGGGGATTGCCAAAGTCATCGGGCCGAAGCGGGTGGTCCGCACGTTCCCAGTTTCTATGCGGGTCATGCGAACACCAGTAGAGAAAGTACGGGGATTCACCTTGAACAAACTCTTCACAACGCCCTGCAAGCCACAGGTCATCGCGCTGACGCAAAATGTCTTCATCGGTACCCCACTCGGGCGGGTCGAAGTCGAATGGAAAGAGCGCCTCAGGCTGATAGTGCTTCTTTCCCATCCGGCCCGTCCGATAACCAGCCTGCTTCATCAGCTTCGGCAATGTCGTGACGTGGCTCGACATAGAGAAATTATGCGGGTCATGAATCAGACCGAACGTCCTATTGGTGTGGTTATGCAACCCGCTCAGGATGACCGAGCGGCTCGCCGAACACGAGGCCGTAGTGCAGAACGCGTTGTCAAAGCGCACGCCTGACGCAGCGAGAGAATCAATGTTCGGGGTGGACACAACTGGGTTTCCGTAGCATCCGACTGCTTCGCGGCCGTGGTCATCAGCCACGATCATCACAATGTTGGGCTGCTGCGAACTAACTGCTTCGGTCATGGGGTCACTCTAGGTCCTCGAACTCTCACGGAGCCGAGACAGAATAGGGATGACTCCACTGGCAACAGAACCTCCACTTTGGCCAGCCGCTTCAGAGTGTTGCCGGCAGCCGTGTTCGGGTCTGTTCTAACCTAATTAGGTGAGCCCTCGATTGGACCAGACGGATCAGCAACTCCCCCGTGATTCCAACAAGATCCCCGCCTCCTCCGACCCGGCCGCAGACGCCGAAATCCTGCTCGACTCGACTGCTCAGCCAGTCTGGCGAACCCCGCTGATCGCTGGTGTTGCAGCAGCATGTGGATGTGTAGCCATTGCTGTGGTCAACCCCACAGATACCGGGGTGCCGATCTGCTGGTCGCGAGCGGTTTTTGGCATCGACTGCCCACTCTGCGGCGGACTACGAGCCACGAACTCACTCATGCGGGGCAGATTCCTAGAAGCTGCCGATCACAACGTGTTGGTCGCCGTCGCCTTGCCGATTGTGGCTGTCATCTGGGTGATCTGGGTGGCGATGGCAGTCGCTGGTAAACCATTTCGAATCCCACGGCCGCCAACTTGGCTGATCGCAGTGCTAGCAATCCTCGTGGCTTCATTCACCGTACTCAGAAATACCGGAGGACCTGCTTGGGTGGACTGGCTCGCCTCGGGCACCTACCGCTAGCCAGGCCGGTTACAGCCCGACCAATCGCTATTGGCGCCGGTTAATTACGGTTTCCGTCGCTTACCGGCGCCAATAGCGTTGTGGGCTCGGGGACTGTCGGCTCGGGGACCGTGGGTACTGGGGACTGGGACTCGGGAATGGTGGGTGCTGCGGCAGGGGCCTCGGGCGCGCTTGCTGCGGGGACGGTTGACTCAGGGACGGTTGAATCAGGGATAGTTGCGATGTTGGTTCCGGTTCCGGTGATCGAAGCTGACACTTGAACGGTCTCCATCGGGAACACCATGATTCCGGCCCCTGACACCGTGGTCTGATCGCCGACTTGCACGGCTTGGCCCAACACAGCTGACCATTTCACTAACCCGGTAGCAGCATCTTCGACGCCCACGATGCTC
The DNA here is from genome assembly GCA_947473395.1 of Actinomycetota bacterium. Lineage (GTDB taxonomy): Bacteria > Actinomycetota > Acidimicrobiia > Acidimicrobiales > Microtrichaceae > IMCC26207. Next base: position 2,222 of record CANJEC010000179.1, read on the forward strand.
AAGGCTGCCCCACCGGTCATGACCAACATGCCAACGGCAACGCGTCCGGAATGCCCATCGGCATAGGTCACTGAGGACAGTGCGACCTGTGCCCGGCCCTCGGTATTGGAGTACTCAAAGAACGAGTCACTCGTCAGGCATCCACCCTCAACCGCCCAGGACCCACCGGGAAGCGAAGCCGCAGCTACGGCTGTGCTCACGCTTCCAACACAAGTCTGAGCAGAGGCAACTGGAGTGAAGACAACGGCGCCCAAGACAAGGACCATCGCAGCAATAATCGCTCCCACAGATACAACCGGAATGGCTCTAGGTCTGCTGGCTCGGTCCGTCACTGCTGCTGTCTCGCTTTCAAGAAAATGCCCACATAGCGCAAGGTGATTCTATTCTGCCCGAGCAAAAACCGGTCGGGAAGAGAAGAACTACCCACTCAGCCCTAGATGGCTCGGCACCTGTGAGTTCTGTCAGCAGCTCCGCACTGTCCCGAACCTATGAGAGGGGTTCAATCCAAGCGTCGAAGGCGCTTGCGATAGCGCTCGGCACGCTTCACGTAGGACTCGATCCCTAGATCAAAATGTCCAGGAAACACAGCGTTTTCTTTGACTACAGCCGGCACGCCCAGAGCCATGGCCAGAGCAGGCACAACCTGATTATTGCGAACAAATGCTCCGCCGCCAACCACAGCCTCAACACCGATTCGAGCATTGTGCAGCACGATCGAACCCGAGCCGATCAGCGCCTTGTCTTCCACGATGCAGCCCTCTAAATGTGCCAAGTGGCCAATGGTGACCTCGTTTCCGACAGTCGTCGGAAACACCGCCGTTGTGTGCAGGACTGCCCCGTCCTGGACCGAACAACGCTCGCCGATAAAGATAAATCCGTCATCGCCGCGTAAGACAGCAGCGGGCCAGACCGAGGTATACGCGCCAATTACAACGCTGCCGATGACGACGGCATCTGGGTGTATGTAGGCCTCTGGGTGGATTTCGGGTACTTGGTCGCCGAGCGCATAAATAGCCATGGATGCTGAAGCTAGATCAGATCTGTTGAAAGTGGATCATGGCGGCCATACCCGCCGCGGAAGAAGAGCAGCGGCCCAACATCTGCTCGATGCACATCTAGGTACTGAACCCGGCCCAGCACAATCACATGATCTCCGGCATCAACAACCGAGTGGAGCTTGCAATCTAAGTGAGCCACTCCCCCAACAATCAGTGGTGACCCGGTTACAGGCGCAGGCACCCACGTGTCACCGGCGAACTTGTCTTCTACCTTCGAGGCAAATCGGCCAGAAGTATCTTGTTGCTCCTCGGATAGCACCGTGACCCCAAACGCACCGGTGTCCTCGATACGTGCCCAAGAGGAAGAGGTCTTCGCAACGCAGAATCCAATGAGCGGCGGATCCAGAGAAACCGAGAACAAACTCCCGATAGCGAGCCCAATCGGTGCAGTGCCTTCAAGCGCAGCTACCACAGTGACCCCAGTGGGGTAATGCCCCATCACAGAGCGGAACAGCGCCGGGTCTATCTCGACCTCGGCTTGACTACTTGAGATTTTGCCGTCCTCAGACATCTTGGCCTTCCCGTTCTGTGCCGTGATTGGCCTAGCAAGATTACCTGAGCGGGTCAGCCTCGAAGGACAAGGTGAGACCTTCAGATGCAGCGAGAATCTCTTGAAGTCCAGAGCCGGCTTTGTGTTGGCGCGCCCGCATGAGCAACTCATCAACACGATCGTCATCATGAGAGGGATCATGGTGAAACAGCGCCAGGCGTTTCACGCCAGATTGTCCCGCTACTTCAACGGCATAGTCAGAGGTGCAGTGTCCCCAATCGGAACGTAGGAGATATTCCTCGGCGTCATACTGCGCATCGTGAATCAGCAAATCTGCGTCGGCACACAGTGCCCGCACCTCTGGGGATACCTCAGTGGCATCGGGGCCGGGTTGTTGATGATCACTGATGTACACAATCACGACGCCTTGGCTTTCGACGCGGAAGCCAACCGTTGGCCCACGATGCGGTATCGGGGCAACTGTCACCGTTGCATCACCCACCTGAAACACATCGTTCTCAACTTCAAAAAAGTTGAACTCGCCAGCAAGTTCCTCGATGCCCACTGGGAAATACGGCGGCTGAATAA
>CANJEC010000180.1 GCA_947473395.1 Actinomycetota bacterium
GATGCTCCGAGGCCTCCACCGAACATGTCAGAAAGGCCACCACCACGGCCACTATGGATGAGCACTAAGAAGATCAGGCCAATTCCAAGGCCGAACTGAAGTATCCACAAGATGACGGTGATGATTTCCACCTTGCCATGCTAACCCAAGGCGCACCCCGAGTTGAATCCTGTGCGCAAATTTGGTCGGTAGCAGGCCAGCCTCAGCATGCTGCGGCGGCCCGAGCCAGCTTTAGTGGTTGCGGTACTGCACAATCGCAGCAAACTCGTCGGCTTCTAAGCTGGCTCCGCCAACGAGAGCACCGTCAATATCGGGCTGCGCCATGAGCTCAGCAATGTTGCCAGGCTTGACCGAGCCGCCGTACTGAATCCGAACAGACTCACCTTGCTCGGCACCACACGCTTCGGCCACAACGCCTCGGATGAAGGCACACATATTCTGTGCGTCCTCAGATGTTGCCGTGCGGCCCGTACCAATCGCCCAGATGGGCTCATAGGCAATCACCATCGATGCGACATGAGCCTTGGTGACCCCTGCCAAGCCAGCAAGAATCTGCCCTTCTACTTTGGCCTCGGCCCGCCCGGCCTCACGCTCCTCGAGCGTTTCGCCGCAACACAAGATTGGAGTCATCTCGTTACCCAAGACGGCCTTGACCTTCTTGTTCACTTCATCGTCGGTCTCGCCAAAGATCTCGCGTCGCTCTGAATGCCCCACAATCACATGAGTCACGTTCAGCTTGGCCAGCATTGGTGCCGAGACTTCGCCTGTGAACGCACCCTTGGGCTCGAAGTAGCAGTTCTGCGCTCCGATGAGAATCTTCATCTTGTCTGACTCGATCACCGTTTGAATCGAGCGAATGTCCGTGAAGGGTGGGTGTACCGACACATCCACATTCTCGTGGTCGTCGGCATCTAGGCGGTAGTGCAGCTTTTGCACACACTGAATCGCCTCGAAGTGGTTGTGGTTCATCTTCCAGTTGCCACTGATAATGGGTTTGCGTGGGGTTGCCATATCGCTACCTCTTCGGTTGGTGATGCTGGGTCTTGGTCAGCGTGCGTTTGAGGCTAGGCGAAGTGCGGCGAGGCCCGGCAAGTCTCCCTGCTCAATGAGTTCGAGTGACGCTCCCCCACCTGTAGAGATGTGTGAGACCTGATCGGCAAGGCCGAACTGAGCAACGGCTGCCGCTGAGTCGCCACCACCGATCACCGAAAACGCTGAGCTCTCGGCCACTGAGATTGCAACGGAGCGTGTGCCCGCTTCAAAGCGAGGGTCTTCGAACACGCCCATCGGCCCGTTCCAAAGCACGGTTCGGGCTTCGGCGATGATGTCGCCAAATTCGGCTGCAGCACCGGGACCGATATCTAGCCCCATCCAGCCTTCGGGTAGCGCGCGGCCAAAGTTGCGAACCTCGCCACCTGCAGAGGGGTCGCCGATTTTTCCGCCGGGGCCAAGTCCAACAACATCGCTTGGCAGGTGCAGACGGTCTCCGTGTTGCTCAAGCAGCTGAGCGCAGGTCTCAATCTGATCCGGCTCGCACAGTGAGTTGCCGATGGAGTTACCCATCGCAGCAAAGAAGGTGAAGCACATGCCACCACCAATAATGATGGAATCAGCAATCTCGAGCAGAGCTGTCAGCACACCTAATTTGTCAGAGACTTTTGACCCGCCGGTGATGGCAACAAATGGGTGAGAGGGATTTTCACGCAGACCAAGCAAGATGTCGACCTCTTTGGCCAACAAGCGCCCAGCCGCAGAGGGAAGCTTGGTTGGCGGGCCGACGATTGATGCGTGTGAGCGATGCGATGCCCCGAACGCGTCGTTCACATAGAGGTCATGGCCGGCAATGAGCGAGTCCACAAAAGCAGGGTCGTTCGATGTCTCGCCAGGGTTAAATCGCAGGTTCTCGAGCAGTTCCACGCCTGGAGCGAGCTCCGACAGACGTTGGCGGACGGGTTCAACTGAATACTGCGGGTCGGGTGCGCCCTTTGGTCGACCCAAGTGTGTGCACGCAGTCACCTTTGCGCCGTGCTCGATGAGCCAGTTTATGGTCGGGAGAGCAGCTGTGATCCGAAGGTCATCGGTGATGACACCGTCTTTCAGCGGCACGTTGAAATCGGCCCGCAACAGCACGGACTTGCCCGAGACATCGCCCAAGTCTTCAAGTTCGGGAACCCCAAATTTCACAACATCTCCTTAGCAATTCGGTGTAGTCAGCTTCTGTTATGCGAGGGACCCTCCGTAGGGAGTCCCTCGCATAACAAAGCGGATTTTTTGGGCGGTCAGTGGTTGGCTGCGCCTACGATTTTGGCCAAGTCGACTAGGCGATTCGAGTAGCCCGTCTCGTTGTCGTACCAAGAGAACACCTTGACCATGTTGCCGATGGCCATCGTCAGGCCAGAATCGAAGATGCTTGAGTAGGTTGATCCGACAATGTCGGAGCTCACCAGTGGCTCCTCGGAGTACTCAAGGATTCCCTTGAGGCGACCCTCTGATGCGGCAGCGGCAAACACGGCGTTGATCTCTTCAACAGTCACGTCGCGGCCAAGGATTCCTACAAAGTCGGTGATCGAACCCGTTGGGATCGGCACGCGAAGCGAGGTTCCGTCGAGCTTGCCCTTCATGGACTCCAGCACCAGGCCCGTGGCGCGTGCAGCGCCGGTAGAGGTCGGGATGATGTTGATTGCCGCAGCGCGAGCACGTCGCAAATCGGAATGGGGGCCGTCCACTAGGACCTGATCGCCGGTGTAGGCATGCGTGGTGGTCATCAGACCCTTTTGCACACCGAATGCGTCGTCAAGGACCTTGATCATCGGGACGAAACAGTTCGTGGTACACGATGCGTTTGAGACAATGAAGTCCTTGGACGGATCGAAGGTGTCGTCGTTCACGCCCACAACAAAGGTTGCGTCAGCACCGTTGGCCGGAGCCGAAACAATGACTCGCGGTGCGCCCGCTTGCAGGTGGGCAGCAGCCTTGTCACGGTCGGTAAAGAAGCCTGTGGACTCAATGACCACGTCGACGCCAAGGTCACCCCATGGAATCTCGGCTGGGTCACGATGCGAGACAACCTTGAGAAGGTCGCCGTCAACGTCGATGCCGTCATCAGTCACGGTGATCCTGCCGGGGAACGTTCCCGCAACAGAGTCACGCTTGAGCAGATGAGCCAGCGTGGGCAGCGAGCCCAGGTCGTTCACTGCAACAAAATCAATATCGGCTCCCTGTGCAGTTGCTGCACGAAAGAAGTTTCGCCCGATACGGCCAAAGCCATTGATGCCAACACGAATCGTCATAGCCATCCCTTGTGTACGTAGGTAGAAAAGTCTGAACATCTTCGCACAGCCATCCAGCCTGCGCGACCAGAGCGAAAGTACTTGGTAGTGAGGGTAGCTATCCGTTCGTAGAAGCAGGCAAACTGCTTGCGAATTCGCCAAGCAGTTCGGCCAAAGCTGCGCCGAGTAGCGCTGGGTCATGAGCTGTTGCAGATTGAGCAGCTAGCAAGCCCGGAACTGCTCGAACAGATACCAAATCACCAAGCGCAGCCGAGCCGGCCTCCGGGCTCGCTAAGCCAGCGGAGTTTGCATCGTAAAGCACCACATCTGGCAGGAGCCCGTGGCGTTCCAAAGCCCGAACGTGATCGGCCACCGAGTAACCCACCGTCTCTGGCACCTGAGGGTTCAGGTTGCAGACGTACACAAACTGTCCGCTGGCTTGGGCAAGCGCATCGGCAATTCCACTCACCGCAGTAGCCGCGAGCACGCTCGTATATAACGAGCCGGGGCCTAACAAGACCTGATCCGCATCAAGGATTGCCTGCACGGCCTCGGGACAGGCCGTTGCATCGGCTGGCGACAAACTCACAGACGAGACGTCACTCTGTGAGCCAACTGCTTGCTCACCATGCACCACGTCACCAGAACGAATCGCCGCCCGCAACGTGACAGCCTGACGAGTTGCTGGCAATACACGGCCAACAGCACCGAGCAGCTCCCCCACGTGATCCAATGCTGCAACCAAGTCACCCTCGGTATCTTCAAGGGCCACGATCAGCAGATTGCCAAACGCGTGCCCATCGAGTTCACCTGCGGCAAAGCGATAGTCCATTGCCCGAGCCAAGACCGAGGACTCAGCAGCCAGCGCAACCAAACAGGTGCGCAAGTCACCTGGGGCTGGGCGGTCAACAGCAGCGCGCAGACGGCCAGTAGAACCACCATCGTCGGCCACGGTGACCACTGCGGTGATTCCAGCTGCATAGGTCCGCGTGGCGCGCAGCGTTGCGGCAAGTCCGTGACCGCCCCCAATCGCGACAACCTTGGGTCC
>CANJEC010000181.1 GCA_947473395.1 Actinomycetota bacterium
GGAATCCTCGCAGTCCCATCTGGCTCTCTACATGCTCAATGGCAACGAATACCTCGAGTCCATGTTGGGCTGCTGGAAGGCGGGAACAGTCCCCTTCAACGTGAACTACCGCTACGTGGCCGAGGAGCTTCGTTATCTCCTCACGGACTCTTCAGCTGAGGGAATCATCGTTCACGAGCGATTCACCCCCGTGCTTCAAGCAGTACTACCAACGCTGAAGACGCAGCCGAAACTCATCTTGCAGGTTGCCGACGACTCGAGCTTCGGCCTTCTGCCAGGGGCAGTGGATTACGAGTCTGCGATCGCACAGGCCAGTCCAACCCTTCCAAGTTTTCTGACTGAGGGCTGGTCTGGAGATGACATGTACCTGTGTTACACGGGTGGCACCACCGGAATGCCCAAGGGTGCCATGTGGAGGCAGGCAGATTTCTTGGTCACTGCCCTTGGAGTTCGCAGTCGCACCGGTCATGAATTTCAGAGTCTTGATCAGGTCGTATCCGAGGCAACCGGACGAGTTCGAGCACTTCCGGCTCCCCCACTCATGCATGGAGCAGCGCATTGGAACGCTCTGTCGGCATGGGTAGCTGGCGGGGCTGTCATCATCCAAAGCGTGGTCGACCATTTCGACCCCGAAGATGTGCTGAGGACCATCGAACAGACAGCCGCCACCTCTCTGCTCCTAGTTGGAGATCCCATGGCTAGACCGCTCGTGGATCAGCTTGGCAGAGATCGGGATGCTGGTCGCTTCAGAGACCTGAGTTCCCTACGCCATGTGTTATCCGGTGGTGCAGTTCTTTCGCCGGCTATCCAGAATCAGCTCCTGGAGTTCTTACCCGAGGTGCAGATTTTCAATGTCCTAGGGTCCACTGAATCTGGAAGGCAAGGTGTTGCGCGTCGATCTTCGTCGAACAGCGTTGCTACTCGCTTCACCCCAGCCGATACCTCGGTGGTTCTGAGCGAGGACCTCAGCCGTCTGCTGACACCGGGTGAGGATGAGTCAGGCTGGCTGGCACAATCTGGACGGGTGCCGCTCGGATACCTCGGCGACCAGACAAAGACAGAGGCAACATTTCCGACGATTGAGGGAACCCGATACGCAATACCTGGTGATCGAGCACGTTTATCTGCAGATGGAACGCTCGAACTGCTCGGTCGGGACTCAGCATGCATCACGACTGGTGGCGAGAAGGTCTTTGCCGAGGAAGTCGAGACTGCTGTCAAGGCACATCCGGCTGTATTCGATGCAGTGGTATGCGGACGGCCTTCGGAGCGCTTTGGTTCAGAAGTTGTTGCGATTATTCAGCTTCGAAGCGGCGCGAGTGCGAGCGATGAACAGATTCGAGCGATAGCAGCAGAGCACATCGCCCGTTACAAGCTGCCACGTGCCATTTTGCGACGCGATCTGATTCTCCGCTCCCCCTCTGGCAAAGCTGATTACCGCTGGGCTGCCGAGCAAGCCCGGCTCGGTTAGTCAGATCGCGATGTACCCGGCACGGAAACACGGATTGAGTGGGGGAATTATTCCTTGGTTGCTACAGCATTTGGAGTGACATTCATCTTTGGTTCGTAGGCCGCTGACTCGACCTCACGAGCTTCTCCACCAACCTGCACGCGCAGAGTCGTTCGGCACGAGCTGCATGGCCCGTAGAACTCCTCGGTTACCTCTAAGCGGCAGCGAGGACAGGTGAACTCAAGTTGCTGCTGGTCTCCAGAATCAGCTGAGTCCTCGGCATTCTGCGTGTTGAGGGTAGTCCCATGAGCGTCGGTTGTTGATGCTGCATTCTCGGTCACCCTGTGAGCTTGCCACGAAGTACTCACCTAGGGCACGACTGTCGTGGACGACTTGCGCATTCGAAGGGCCATCTGTGGAAACCCTCACTCCCATCCCCAGCTCATCCCCTTGACCTCAACCAGATTTCCCCCGAAAATACTGCTGGATTCACATGGTTAGGCCTCTAGCGATCCACAGGGGAGACATCGTAAAATCGGTTCATGAACTCCGCTAATGCATCCAACAGCTCCCAAGGAACCCAGTTTGAACTTCACCTTGCGGATGGAACAGTTCAACGGGTTGAGGGCGCCGATGCCTACCAGCAAGAACAGTCAATGACCACATTCTTTTGCAGCAACGCCGGTCGGCAGACTGTGGATTGCTGGTCGGTCCGCGTAGCCAGCTTTCGCACGGATGGCATTCTGTGGATTCGGCGCATTGAGGCCGTCGCCGCAGAAGTTCGCCACTTGAAGCCTGCCTGATAGGGCCATTCATCCGAGGCCTGTATTCCTGAAGGGGCCGCTCGACGCGGCGAAATCTCATGCATGTGAATACCAGCCAAGCACCCCCACGCGGTAATGTTCAGTGCGGGCTGCTCCGAGCAGTCGGCCACCTACTCATGACAGAACCCACTCCAGAAAACTCATCCACCGCCGCCCACTTAAACGTCCTTGTGATTGGCGCCGGTCCAGCAGGCCTGACAGCTGCATTTGAACTCGAAAAGGGTGGAGTTCACAGCACCATTCTTGAAGCAGACGACATCGTCGGGGGAATCTCGCGTTCAGTTGAACGTGACGGGTACCGCTTCGACATCGGTGGCCACCGCTTCTTTACCAAGGTGCCCGAAGTTGAAGCCCTCTGGCACGAGATCCTGCCCGATGAGGACTTTTTGCTGCGTCCGCGCATGAGCCGGATCTACTACGGCGGCAAGTACTACGACTACCCAATCAAACCGGTGAATGCACTCCTCAACCTAGGTCCCATCGAGGCTGTGCGGTGTATCGCATCAGCGCTCTGGGTTCGGATTCGTCCGCCCAAAGAACAAAAGACCCTTGAGGACTACATCGTCGCAAATTACGGTCGCCGGCTGTTTGATCACTTCTTTAAGACCTACAACGAGAAGGTTTGGGGTGTTCCAGCATCTGAACTTTCCGCAGACTGGGGTGCGCAGCGAATCAAAGGCATGTCGCTTTTTGCCGCAGTCTGGGAGCCTATTCGAGCCAAGTTTGCTGGCCGCCGAAAGGGTTCTGCGCAAGTAACGAGCCTGATCGAGGAGTTCCAGTACCCCAAATATGGCCCCGGAATGATGTGGGAACGCTGCACCGAACTGGTTCAGGCCTCTGGATCAACAGTTGAGATGCAGACTCGGGTTGAGAGGGTCGACCACGCAGATGGCGCAGCAACATCAGTCTGGGCTCGCACCAATGGTGGGGACTTAACGGAATACCCAGTCGATCATATTGTCTCCTCGATGCCGTTTCCGCTGTTGCTCCGGGCTATGAGCCCCCAGCCGCCCGAAGAGGTACTAAGTGCTGCTAAAGATCTTCACTTCCGAGACTTTCTGACGGTTGCGCTAGTCGTGCCAGAGTCAGCAGGGTTCCCAGATAACTGGATCTACATTCACTCCCCTGATGTGATGGTTGGACGTATTCAGAACTTCGGTTCTTGGTCGCCGTACCTGGTCAAAGATGGCAAAACCTGCTTGGGGTTGGAGTACTTCGTCTTTGAGGGCGACGAGCTCTGGAACGCCACCGATGAGGAACTCATCGCTCGAGGAACCCGAGAACTTGCTGCCCTTGGTCTCGGTGACCCCTCAATTGTCGAGGCTGGCTATGTCGTGCGTCAGCCCAAGGCCTACCCGGTCTATGACGAGTTCTACGCCGATAACGTTGCTGTACTCAACGATTGGATTGTTGAACACACACCGAACGTGCACCCAGTTGGACGCAACGGAATGCACAAGTACAACAACCAAGATCACTCCATGCTGACTGCATTGCTATCCGCTCAGAACATATTGGGTACTGGCGATCACGATATTTGGACTGTGAATGTGGACGAGGATTACCACGAGCAATCAGAGGGCCAAAACGGCTCTACCAGCACAGGTCGAGACGCACCCGTCATTGCTCGCGATGCCGCTCGGGCTAGCTCACGCTTGGGCTAGCTGCCCTTTTTGGCTGTTTCTCAAGAGGCTAGCAACTGTGGGATCAGCCAAGCAGCGTGCTCTCTCAGTGCTGATCCTGACAGGTGCAAGCCATCTGGACGATCCGTCTTTAGCTGACGTGCGTCTGTCCAAGAGCCAACTTCAATGACTGTTGCCCCCATTTGAGCTGCAACTAACCGAACCGATTCGGACCAAGCATCTGTCCATGACTGATCACAGCTCGTTCGACGATTACTTTCAACGCAGTAGAACTCGCCAGCAGGTCGGGCTGGGGAGGCGAAAAACACCTTGGCGCCAGTAGAACCAGCGATCTCAATTGCGTCTCTGAAAGTCTTCTCTCGTAAGGCCGCACCCTCTGCTGACAGGAA
>CANJEC010000182.1 GCA_947473395.1 Actinomycetota bacterium
CGATCAGTTGCTTTGAGACTGTGCAGCTTCCTGACTAGCGACAACAAGCTTGTTGAGCACTTCAGCAGCGCGACCATCATCAATTGCAGCAGCAGCAATCTCGACTCCTGCAGCAAGATCCGAAGCACAATCGGCAACCACAAGCCCTGCCGCAGCGTTGAGTACCACCATGTCTCGCAGTGGTCCCGGTTCTGCAGCCAGGATTGACCGGGCCGCAGCGGCGTTCTCTTCCGGGCCACCAACACGGATCTGCTCAATTGACACGCGTGGCAATCCAACCTGTTCGGGCTCAACGACAAACCTGCGCACCTCACCCTGATACAGCTCTAGTACCTGTGTTGAGCCCGTAGTGGTGAGTTCGTCCAAACCGCCTTCGCCATGAAGCACCCATGCTCTGGTCAACCCCCGGCGCCGAAGCACCTGGGCAATAAGTTCCATCCGCTCTGGATCAGCAACTCCAATCACCTGACGACCAACTCGGCCGGGGTGAGAAAGAGGCCCCAGCACGTTAAAGACGCTAGGTACCCCAAGTTGTGCTCGAACCGGCGCAACGTGGCGCATCGACGGGTGAAACACCCGAGCAAACGCAAACCCCACGCCGGCGGAGCGCACGCAACTGAGTACCCCATCACCATCGAGTTCAACAGCAATGCCTAAAGCTTCGAGTAGGTCAGTTGATCCCGATGTCGAGGATGCCTTTCGGTTTCCATGCTTGCAGACGACTGCTCCGGCGGCAGCAGCCACGAGCGAAGCCATCGTCGAAACATTAAAAGCTTTGCCAGCTAGGGCTGCTGACCCACCCGTTCCAACGATGTCGAGCGTGGCCTCGGGGTCATCAAGTAGCAGCGGGGAGGAGACTGCGAGCATTGCCCCAACTAGCCCGGCAACCTCTTCTACGGTTTCTCCCTTGATACGAAGTGCCACAATGAAGGCCGCAATCTGCGCATCCGTTGCCGTTCCTTCGAGCATGCGCTCAAGCGCAGCGGCAGCCACCTTGGGTTCAAGGTCATGTCCTGCGATGAGTTCCGCAATCACGCCTGGCCAAGCACCTGCAGCCGAGAATTCGCCCATTTTGTCAGTTTCCCCTTGCTATGCCGTCCGAATGAGCACCGCCACCCGACTGAGTCGCGCCGCCCAATGAGCCGCGCCGCCCGAATGAGCGGCAATTTGAGCTATCCGGCTACAACACCGGTCGAAAGCGAAGCTATCTCGTCTTCTAGTGGAAGACCCATCGTTCTTGCCCTGCGCCGCCGGCGAATGATGCGTTGACGCTCCCGTTCTGTGGCTCCACCCCACACACCATTGTGCTCACGGTGCGAAATGGCGTGCTCCAAGCAATCTGCTTGCACAGGGCACTCAGAACAGACTGATTTCGCGGCGCCAGCCTCTTCGTCAGTGACGGGATAAAAAATAATGGGATCGATGCCCCTGCAGGCCGATCGATCTACCCATTTCAGGTCCATGGGGGTGATTCTGCCCCTGTCGCAGCCTGATGTCCAAGTGAGTAACAAAATTCGCTGTTTCGCATGTCGCTGATAGGTCACGGGCCACCTCTCCCTCTACACTCCAAACGTGAGTACTCGACCCTTTATTCGTGCTGCTTCTCTCGAGGCGCTGCGTTCAGAAACCTTCGATCTTGTAGTTATCGGAGGTGGAGTCACCGGCGCTGGTGTGGTGCTTGATGCCGCGTCCCGAGGCCTGCGGGCTGCGCTGATTGAACGTGACGACTTTGCCTCAGGCACATCATCAAAGTCCTCAAAGCTCATCCATGGCGGTTTGAGGTACTTGCAGCAAGGCGAAATCGGCCTGGTCTACGAAGCGCTCGCAGAACGGCAGCGGCTGCTCCAAAACGCCCCACATCTCGTCAAACCACTGCCATTCCTGATTCCAATGTTTGGAAAGAACGGAATCATCCCCGCGAAGATTGCTCGCCTACTCGGCGGAGCAATGTGGGGATATGACCTGACGGGCGGGTTGCGCATCGGCAAGAAGCATCAGCGACTCGATAAGGCCGAGGCATTGGCCCTTATGCCCACGCTTCCGCAAGAACGACTTGTGTCGGCCTACCTCTATTTCGATGCTGCTGCAGACGACGCTCGCCTTGTGGTTGCGCTGCTGCGAACCGCTGCCCTCGAACACGGTGCAGTCATTGCAAACCGGGTTTCTGCGACGGGCGTAGCCAAAGACGTGGGCGGACGCGTCACTGGGGTCAGCGTTGTTGCAGATGGCGAGGAGTTCACCATCCAGACCCGCTCGGTGGTCAACGCTGCGGGCGTATGGTCAGACGATGTTCGCTCACAGGACGAGGGGAAGCATCCGGATTCAATTCGGCCCGCCAAGGGAATCCACATCACTGTTCCTTGGGAGCTTGTTCGGAATCAGGTTGCTGCAGTCATCCCCGTCCCCAAAGACCGCCGGTCTGTCTTTATCGTGCCTCATGGAGACCTCACCTACGTAGGTACTACCGACACCGATTACGACGGCCCTATCGACGACCCACAGTGCACCTCAGAAGACATCGACTATTTGCTGGGTGCGCTGAACGGTTCCTGCACCACCACCATCACCCGAGATGCAGTTGTGGGTACCTGGGCAGGGCTTCGCCCGCTCGTGAAGGCGGCGGCTAGCGGTCGAACCGCCGATCTGTCGCGTAAGCACAACATTGCGCGTTCGGTGTCGGGCATGGTCACCATTACAGGCGGCAAACTCACCACCTACCGAGAGATGGCAGCAGACACCGTGGATGAGGTCATTGCGCACGTTCTGCCGCGCAACGGTGGATCAGAAGGCATCGGCCACAGTTGCACCAAGAAGCTCCGACTGCGCGGTGCCGCCGGATACGACACTCTCGCTTCGGCACGGTCGGTCTACCCTGCCGTGAGCACTGAGCTACAAGAACATCTGGGCAATCGCTACGGCGGAGAAGCCCGGGTGATGATGGCTGCGATTCAGCAGGATCCAACGCTTGCAGAAACCATTGTGGCCGGCTTGCCCTACACCAAGGCAGAAGTGCAATTTGCGGTGCGACACGAGATGGCAAACTCGCTAGACGATGTGTTGTCCCGGCGAACCCGTGCGCGGATTTACGCTCGAGATGATTCCGCCGACGCAGCCGTTGCAGTAGCGGCGCTCATGGCCGAGGAACTTGCTTGGGATGACGTAACACTCAAAGAGAATATTGAGTCCTACTGCGCCTCGATTGAGCATGAACGTCAAGCCGCCTCGCTGCCCGAGACGCATCTCAGTAGCCTGCTTCACAGTTCAGCAGACCAGTAGCAGCACAGGCTTGGAAGAGCCCAGGATTGCAGCAACACAGCACAGGCCGATGAAGGCGAATAAGGGGATGCCATGACGCAGGAACGTGCAGAGAAAAAAGAGGATCTTGGCCCCGGAGTACCCACGCCACCAATCCCGCTCGCTGGTAGCGCTGCACATGCAACCTCAAAGCGTCGGGGCTCGCGAGTGGGCATCACCGAAGCAGTGCTTCGAGACTTGCGATCAAGCTGTGCTGAGGTGACCGAGGATCCCGAGGTGATCGGAGAGTCAAGCCGAGATTGGTGGCCGCTCGCTATGACCTGGGCGCTACAGGGCCAGGTTGGCTCACGCGCTGCTGCAGTTGCTCGACCAACCTCTGCTCACGAGGTGGCCGAACTTCTAGCCGTCTGCAACAAGTGGGGTCTGCCTGTCACAGCTGCAGGTGGACGATCTGGAGTTCTGGGCGCGTCCGTGCCCGTGTTCGGAGGAATCCTGCTCGACATGTGCGGACTCACCGGGATTACCGAGGTAGACGACACCTCGCTCAATGTTGATGTTCTCCCGGGCACGTTTGGCGATCGCTTTGAAGACGAACTTCGCACCCAGCATTCGCTGACCTGCGGGCACTGGCCACAATCCATGAACCTCTCCACTGTGGGTGGCTGGATTGCCTGCCGCGGAGCAGGCCAAATGTCGACCCGCTACGGAAAAATTGAAGACATGGTGCAAGGCCTCGACGTTGCTCTAGCCGACGGTCGCATCCTGAGCACAGGTGGCTACCCACGCGCAGCAACAGGCCCTGACCTGACACAACTGTTTGTTGGATCCGAGGGCACGTTGGGTGTGATCACGAGCGCACGCCTACGAGTGCACCCCAGCCCGCCCGAGGATCGCCGATCGGCATGGTCACTCGCCTCATTCGATGAGGGACTCGACATGTGCAGACGGATTATGCGACGAGGTGCAACGCCAGCGGTGCTGCGCCTCTACGACAGCATCGAGTCTGAGCGCAACTATCACCTTGGCGATGGCAG
>CANJEC010000183.1 GCA_947473395.1 Actinomycetota bacterium
AAGGACGAACCAGCGGGAAGCGCTGCGATCTATGGCGGGGTCAGCGGCGGAATCACCGATGAGGCTGATGAGTTCATCAAGGTAGTCATGGCCGACATGATGGACACCCAACAATCGCTTCCCCCACTGGCCTAACTACTGGGCCTGAACGGACTGCCTACAGATGTCACAGCACCCTGTTCTGCAAACTGTTTCACTCGGCCCACAGTGGCCAACAATTGATCCATTCCTGTTCTGCGCGCATCACGATGATGACTACCCCGAGGGCAACGCCGAGTTCGGCCCAGCGGCTTCGCTCGAGGGACGGCAGATGGGGTCTGACTTTGCGGGCAAGGACGGCTGGCGGATGTACCACGGGTCGGCTGTTCCTGGGTTCCCTCAGCACCCTCACCGCGGGTTCGAGACCGTAACGTTTGTACGTCGGGGCTTGATCGACCACTCAGACTCACTGGGTGCCGCTGCCAGATTCGGTGCAGGCGATGTGCAGTGGTTGACTGCCGGAAGCGGAATTGTTCACTCAGAGATGTTTCCCCTGCTCAGCCCAAGCAGCCCGAATCCAGCTGAGTTGTTTCAGATTTGGCTGAACCTGCCACCCGAAGACAAGTTGGTGGAGCCGCACTTCACCATGTTGTGGAATCATCAGATTCCGCGGGTCGAGTTCACCGACTCTGCAGGATGCACCACCGAGGTCACCATCATCGCAGGAGCGATCCCCAACAACAGTTGCGAACCGCCAAAACCGCCTCCCAACTCTTGGGCTGCACGGGCCGACTCAGATGTGGCGATCTGGTCGATCCGCATGCAGGCTGGCGCTAGCTGGACGTTGCCGGCAGCGCTTGGCCCAGACACGGCGCGCATCTTGTATTTCTTTGAGGGCTCCACTCTGAGCGTCGCGGACGAGCAGTACCCCTCAGATACCGGCCTGGCTCTTGCTTCGGACTGCGAGATTGAATTGGTTGCAGGTGCGCAAGCAGTGGAGCTTTTATTGCTGCAAGGCCGACCAATCGGCCAACCCGTAGCGCAGCATGGGCCCTTTGTTATGAATACTCGAGCCGAACTTGAGCAGGCATTCGAGGACTACCGGCGCACCGAGTTTGGCGGATGGCCATGGCCAGAGGACGGGCCAGTTCACGGAGCAGAACCAAAGCGCTTCGCGCGCCACACGGATGGCCGAGTCGAAGAGCCAGATTCGCAATCAGCGTAGCGGCAGGACCCGAGCAAAAATCGCCTTGAGATACGCCCCTTGCGGGAAGGTATCGGGGTGATCGATTGCGTGCGTGGTGTGACTGATTCCGTCAAGCTGAACGCCAGATCGATACGCAGCATCGCCCACTGCCTCCATGAATTGTTCAGAGGTGACGCGGGCCGAGCAAGAGGCCTGCACCAACATCCCTCCCGAGTTCAGAAGTCTGACCGCCAACTCGGTCAACTTGCCGTAGGCACGCAGGGCGCCATCGATTTGGTCCTGCTTCGAGGCGAACGAGGGTGGGTCGACAATGACCATGTCAAAGAGCCTGCCGGCCTCGATCATTTGAGACATGACAGTCATGGCATCACCAACGGAGACTTGGTGCGTGCAAGCACGCACGGCTGAGCGCCCTGCGTTTCTGGCCATATTTCGCTTGGCTGATGCAATTGCTGCAGCACTGATGTCGACGCTGTGGACCAACGCTGCCGCCCCAGCAGCAGCGTTCACTGAGAACCCGCCTGTGCAGCAGTACACATCGAGGACGCGAGAACCTTGGGCTAGCGAACGAACCCGCGCACGGTTGTCGCGCTGATCCAAGAAGAACCCCGTCTTCTGACCGTGGACAACATCTGCTTCAAATCGCAGGTCGTTTTCGATGAACGCAACGGCCTGTTCTGGTACGGCCCCAAGCAGGGCTAGGCCGTCGCTCAGTGCTGCGCCACGGAACAAGAAGTGCTGTCCTGGGTTTTGCAAGCCCCTAGCTAAACGCAACACCACCGCGGTTGGTTCAAACACCTCGGCGATGCTGCTGAGAATTTGTTCCAGATGAGGAAACCAAGCTGCGCTATAGAGCTTGAGGACATAGGTATCGGCGTAGCGGTCAAGCACCAAACCGGGCAGCGAATCATTCTCGCCGTGGACGCAGCGGTACCCCGTCGTGTGGGTTGGATCGAATGCGCCGACGCGAAGTTCATGTGCAGCGGTCAGACGCTGCGTCCAGAACGAAGAATCAATCTGAACAGGTTTTCCATGGTGAAGAATCTTGATGCTGATTGCTGAGTCGGGGTCGTAGAGCCCAATCGCCATGAACCCACGGTGCTCATCGAAGATGACGGCAAGGTCGCCCGCTTTACCGCCCGGCTTAAGCGAGGTGATTGAGTTGTTGAAAACCCAAGGGTGACCGCCGCGAATCTGCCGAGCAGCATCTTTAGTAACCCGCACGGCCAAGCGGTCGACGGGGGCGATCTGGGTAACTGGCTCGCTCTGGCTCATAGCAACAACACTCTCACTTCGCGCGAGAGTGCACTGCTTTTTGGGGTTTCTTAGGAAGGTGCCGGAGACCCATCCAGGACAGCGCAGAGATATGTGAGGCGACTTCGTCGGCCGACATTTTGGGGTTATCCACCCACCACTGACCCACAAAAGTGACCATACCGATCAGGCTCTGCGCATAGATGGGCGCAGCTTTGGGGTCATAACCTGCACGTTTGAACTCTTCGGTGAAGACATTGCCAACCCGAAACCCCACCTCGGCCAACAAGTTGGCTAGGCCGCTCTTGGTCGGCGAATCTCGAGACAGCACGGCGAATCCGTCGGGGCGTTCCTCGACGTATTTCATAAAGGCAAGCGCCGCCCCTTCGATACGCTCGCGAGGAGGACCCGTGGAGATGGCCACCGAGATGTGCTCGATGACGTAGTCCATCTCTCGGTCCACGATGACTGCGTACAGGCCCTCTTTGCCACCAAAGTGTTCATAGATGATGGGTTTAGAGATTTTGGCCCGCTCGGCGATTTCTTCAACTGAGGTCGCCTCAAAACCCTTCTCTGCGAAGACCTTCCTGCCAACCTCAACAAGTTGATTTCTTCGCTCACCGGCAGACAGCCGGGTACGTGTGCCATCTGCCATAGTGACAACCATACTACGATGGCGTAGGTTACGGAATGGTAAGTTACGACGCAGTAAGCTACGCAAAAGTAACCAAACTGCGACTCCGCGAATCTGACCTTCAAGAATCCACGACATCTGAGGAATGCCATGACTGATTACATGACTCCCCCAAGCAGCGAAGAAACCCGCAAGCAGATCAAAGCCGATTTGCCCGCCGACACCTTTGAGCGGCAACCACAGAGAGCGCTTTGGTTCATTCCGCTTGTTGCGACTGCGCTCGCGGCCGGAGCCACCATCATCGTTGTGCGGCCCCCTTGGTACTTCTGCGTGCTACTTGGACTCGTCATGGGTCAATGCTTCGCATCGATGGGATTCTTGGCGCATGAGGTACTCCATGGCGCAGTCGTTAAATCCAAGGGCCTGCAGTACTTTCTGGGCTACTTAGGGTTTGCACCCATGCTGGTCTCCCCCTCGCTCTGGCGGGTCTGGCATAACCAGATTCACCATGGCAAAACCAACATGGGTAACTCCGATCCAGACAGCTTTGGCACCATTTCAAGATTCGAGAAGGCACCCTCCACTCGCTTTGTGGCTCGTTTGGCACCCGGATCGCGGCACTGGTCGAGCGTGTTTTTCTTTGCCTACTGGTTCACCTTCCACGGTCAGGTAGTTCTGTGGATTCAGGCTAAGTACATGCGGACCTTTGCTCGCTTTAATCGCCGCAGAGCAATCATCGATAGCGCCGTCTGCCTAGCCTTGTGGATCACCGTGGGTATCTTGGCAGGACCGTTCTACGCCCTGTTCGTCGTCGCAATTCCCGTGATGCTGACCAACGCTCTTGTTATGGGCTACATCGCCACCAACCACTTCATGCGGCCGATGACCAAGTCGAATGACCCGATCGAGAACTCGATGAGTGTGACCACCCTGCCGATCATTGATCGCTTGCACTTCAACTTCAGCCACCATGTAGAGCATCACTTGTTCCCCAATATGAGCGCAAAGCATGCGCCTCGCCTGCGCACCTGGCTTGAAGAGAACGAGAACGATCGTTACGTGACGCCTAACCATGCATTTGCTATTGCGTACCTGTATCGCACACCTCGCGTGTAC
>CANJEC010000184.1 GCA_947473395.1 Actinomycetota bacterium
GCTGCCGATAATTTCAAACGGGGCGTTGTTCTGAGCAAGATCGCCGACGTCAAGGTTCTGAACGTTTGGAAGCAAAATGTCTGCGGAGCCTGCGGGGATCTGCAGGGTGACTCCGTTTGCGCCAGCGTTGTTTGCGGGGAGCTTGTTCGAAGTGCACTGCGAGGCGAAGGTGACTACGGAGGAGTCAGGCACGCCGATCTTGGAGCGGAAACCAAGCTGCATGACGTAGGACTCATCGCCCGAGTCATAATCCTCGGTGTTATTCACCGTGATCGACTCTGGCGAGACTTTCCACTGAAGCGGAGCAGGGCCGCCTGGCGTGCATGCAGCAGCAAGTAACGCCGCTAGCAAGCTGAACGAAATGATTGCACTGATTTTGCGCATGGCAACTGCCTCCTGATCAAGAAAGGTCCAGCACCCACAAGACCCCCAACAACTGTCGCAAATAGTAGCCCTAATTCAATCGGCATGACTCCATGAGTTACAAGCATTCATGAGTTAGAAGGGGTCATGAGGTGATTGGCGTGTAGACGCCGGTTGCAAACCGCTTTCCGTCCCAGTGGTCAAGGGTCCAGACTGAGCCCTTGGCGCAACCGGACTTTCCAGGAATGTGCAGACCCCGTAGCTGTGCCCTGCGGATCAGGTCAGGAATGACGTCTCCGTGGCTACACAGCACCGTGGTAGTCGCAGCTGCTTTCGTCAGCAGCTTCCAGCTCTTGTCAATGTCTGAAGACTCAGCCAGAGCATCCTGAAGTTCGATATTTAGGCCGAGTGCTTGGGCTAGCGGCTCAACTGTTTGCACACATCGCGGAAATGGGCTGCACAGAATGCGGCTAATCGGGGCATGTCGCAGCCAGTCGGAGAGTTTCTCTGCCTGAGCCTGCCCTGCCGGGTCTAGGGGGCGGTCATGGTCATGAGCATCGGACTGATCCCGATGCCCTGCCGACGCATGGCGAACTAGGTACACCGTCACTGCGCAAATCCTGTCACTGGAGAAAGCCTGTCATGGAGTTGAGATCCCTCTCATTGCAAAGCCGTTGCCACAGAGAAACTCAACCGTGGAAGAGGCCTCAAGGTGGTGATGTGCTGTGATTCCGATTGAGAGCGCACCTTGAACGTTCAGGGCAAGGTCGTCGATAAAGAGTGTCTCGGCCGCCGTGGTTTCAAGTTCGTTCAACACATGGTGAAACACGGCTGGGTCCGGCTTGGCAATGCCAATTTCAGCCGTATTGAAAATTGCGTCGAACTCGTCAGTCAGATCCAGAACGGCTAGGTCCCTTCGCAGGCGTGTCGTGCCATTCGAGAGCAACGCCACTGTTGCTTGGCTGCGAACCGAGCGAAGGACCTGAAGCATCTCTGTGTTGATGAGTCCCACGTTGGCCTCCCAGGCATCGAGTGCCCCGGCCACCTCGAGGCCATGAGTTCCGGTTACCTGCGAACGAATTGCGTCCATCCAGCTTCGGTAATCCAGCTTGCCTGTTGTTGCTGCCTGACCGAGTTCGGTGCCGAAACCGACATCCAGAATTGTTCCCGGTTCTAAACCGTAAGCAACCTCCACCCGGGAGATCTCAAGGTCATTCCAATCTCGAATCACACCGTCGAGATCAAAGATCACCGCAGTCGGCAGGAGTTGGTCATCGGGCACAGCGAGCAGCGTAGCGAGTCAACCAGACTTATCGAAGCTGGCGCAGATCACTAATGACGTGCGCCAGCGTGACGAGCAGATGATCGACATCGCTTGAGAGCGTGTTCCAACCCACCGAAATTCGCAAGGAGTGCGCAGCATCCACACCCATGGCCTGCAGGATCGGGCTTGGTTCTAGTGATTCGCTGCTGCAGGAGTTCCCTGAATGCACAGCGATTCCTGCTTGGTCTAGACCCAGCAGGACTGGCTGGGGTTCGAGACCCTCAAGCCTGAGACAAACAATGTGGGGGAGTCGGCCCACTGGGTCTCCGAGCACTTCGACTCCGGGGAACTGTGCGGCCCACTGAATGATGCGTTCGGTTTGTGCCGTGCTCAGCTCCGACTCCTGTGCGAGTGTCCTGCCGCATTCTTGAGCGGCGGCAGCGAACCCCAAAATGGCAGGCAGACTCTCCATTCCTCCGCGCCGTGCTCGCTCTTGTTCTCCGCCGACTAGGAGCGGCTCGATTCGAAGGCCTTTTCGGATCAACAAAGCGCCTACCCCAGGAGGACCACCGAACTTGTGTGCAGACACGGACATCAAATCAGCCCCAAGGTTTGCAAAGTTCAATGTGACGCGGCCAACTGCCTGAGCAGCGTCAACGTGAAGGAGTAGGTCGAGGTCGCGACAGCCTTCGGCCACCTCGCTGACTGGCTGCAGCGTTCCCACCTCGTGGTTACCCCACTGCAGATGCACCAGGGAGGTGTTCGCCGTGATCGCCCCGAGCAGTTCTGCCGGGTCGACACGGCCGACCGGGTCAACCCCAACTTGTGTGTGTTCGTTTCTCTGCGCCCATTCCCGAACCGCCGAATGTTCTACAGCCGAGTACACAACATGGGATGCGTGAGGACCCTTGCGGGACACAGCTCGTTGCACGGCACCAAAGCTTGCAGCGGCAATTGACTCGGTGGCCCCCGAGGTAAAGATGACTTCTCGTGGGCGAGCGCCAAGCAACTCTGCGACCTGCTCTCGGGCCAACTCAAGTTCGACTCTGGACTGCATGCCTTCTGCGTAGATCCTCGATGGGTCGCCACCCATGCCGGCAAACCATTCAGTCATGGCCTCTATGGCGCTTGCCCGAGTGGGCGAGGTTGACGCGTGATCAAGGTAGGAGCGCACAGGGCAGCAGTCGCAGACGGGGTTTAGGGCTGGTTGTCGAAGGCTGTAATGCAGTGGTCTTCGCTACCTGCAGTCGCCGAGGTGAGGTCGACCCGAGTCTCGCCGTAGAGCGTTCCGAGCATGCCTTTGACCATGCCCCGGTCAACTGCGCAGATCACAGGGTGTTCAACAGCGGCCTCCCCGAAGGGGCAATGCTCCGTGACGAGTCGCAGGGAGTTGCCCTCCTTCTCTGCGTGGGCAGCAAACCCGTGCGCAGAGAGTGCATCGGCAACCGAATGCAGAGCAGCGCGGAAGGAGCGCGTGCTTTGTTCTCCCATTGCTTCTGCCATTTCCTGGCCAAACTCAATCCCCACTTCTTCTGCAAGGGCCGAAGCTCGGTCGGGGCCAAGCTCACCGAGCGCACGCCCGAGCAACTTGACCAAAACATCGTCCTGTCGGACTGAGACGTTGAGGGTCATGTTTTCATCGCAAGCCCGGTAGCGCTTCGAGGGCCGTCCCGCACCGCCCGAGCCACCGGTCGGTCGCTCGGTGGAGATCTCGAGGTAGCCACCGGCTGAGAGTTTGTCGAGATGATGCCGAGCGACATTTGCGTGAAGGTCAAACTGCTCGGCCACTTCAGATGCCGTCACGCCAATCGGGGTGCTATGCGCGAACAAGTAGATCTCTCGGCGAGTTGGGTCCCCAAAGGCCGAGGTAATTGCAGTAACGACCGAAGCGAACTCGGTCGGGCTCAGCTGATCCACTCCTCCACTGTACTGTTCCTTGGCAGCATCGGCCTTCGGTGGAATTGCCGAACAGGGGTGAGCTTGGAAGGATCAGAGTCTGCGGCAGAGTGGTGGCCGTTAGATACTTCCCGAAGAGGACCCCAAAAATGACAGAAAACCAGCCTGCAGTCTCCGAAGATGCCGTCATTGATGCGCTTCGACCCGTGCAGGACCCCGAGCTTCATCGGTCCATCGTCGATCTTAAAATGGTTCGCTCAGTGGAACTTCACCTTCCAGAGGTGAACATCTTGATCGCTCTGACTATCCCTGGTTGCCCGCTCAAAGCAGAGATTCAGTCCAGAGTGTCCGAGGCTGTGACCGCACTGCCAGGAGTTGATCGCGTGAACTTGGAGTTCACATCCATGAACGATGCGGAGCGTGAAGAACTCCGAACCCAACTTCACGGTGATCCCGCTTCGACTGCTGGGTCTCAGCCAGCGCATGGGCATGCTGAAGGCCGTGCGATTCCCTTCGCTGATCCAAATTCAAAGACCCGTGTCTTGCTGATTGCCTCGGGTAAGGGCGGGGTTGGCAAGTCTTCTGTTACGACCAACTTGGCAATTGCGCTTGCTCAGCGAGGCAAGCGTGTCTCGATCGTGGACGCAGACGTCTGGGGCTTCTCC
>CANJEC010000185.1 GCA_947473395.1 Actinomycetota bacterium
CCCTGCTGCGCTGCAGATGATGACGAGAACAACAAAGATTGCCGCAATTGAGATCCCCCATCGACGCTTATTGCTGCTCGTGCAGTGACGGTAGCCAGAGATCAGAAGGGGCAGGCAGGCAACTACTGCAATGGCTGAACACGTGCCAAAAGGGCCAACCGGTGGCAGCCGAAGAAGGGCCTGAAAGGCAAGTGATCCCGCTAGCGCTCGAACCCAAATGGGTGCGCGAAACGCAGCAGACAGAAGTGCAAGTGCAAACCCGGCTCCAGCCAGAATTGTCCACCAAGAGGGCGCAGCCGCCAGAGTTGCTACTGCACCAATCCAGATGAGCGACGCCTCGCGTGCACGGCTCGCCGCGAGAGCAACGATTGCTCCGGCAACTGCCAGCAAGAGAAAGTCAACCCACCTACTTGCCGTCGGGCTATTACTCGCAAGAAACGCAGCAGCGGCACTGAGAAGCACCACTGCTGTAACGGCAGGGGTGGTACTCGCTGATTTCTTTGTGACCGGCGGCCGTCGGATTACTCCAGCGTCACTCACCTAGCGAGCAGGGATCAGACTGATTCAGCTCTGCGCTTACCTGCAAGCAGCAGGAGTCCGCCGAGAACTGCAATCACAACGCCGATTCGCACGAGTCCGGCGCTGCTCGACCCTGTTGCAGCCAATCCTGTTGGGCTAGCTGCAGCGGTGGTGGTAGTCGTCGTAGCGCCTGCTGCTGCGACCGTAATCGCAGTAGTCACGTTGAGCGGTGCTCCTGAAGTGTCAGTGCCGACGGCGCGAATGGTGTGTGCGCCTGCTGAAAGGTTGGCCGGCAAGGTAGTGGTCAGGGTGGCGACACCGCTGGAGTTAGCGACAGCTGACCCGAGGGCTTGTGGGGTTGACTCCACGCTGAACTGAACCGTTGTTCCTGAGCCGAACCCTTTGGCGGTAAGCGTGATAGGGGCACCTGCCGCGGGCGTAGAGGTGCTAGCCGTAACGGTGGCCGGCACGTTGTACTGGGCGGAAGCGGTGCCGACAGACAGCACTAGCACTGCTGCCAAGCCGCACAAAGCTGCTAGGACTTTGGTTACGTTGGAGGAGGAGGGGATTGAATTCATGATGGCTGGACCTGACCTTTCGAAAGCTCGTCTTCATTGTACAACAACTTGGGCCCCCGCAACGGGGAAATCCTTGGGGGCTACTATGGCTCTAGCGCGAACCAACAGATCTGAAATAGTCGATTGTCTGGGTAAGACCTTGCTCGAGGTCAACTATTGGTGCCCATCCGAGTAGTTTTTGTGCTCGGGTAATATCTGGACGACGGCGAACGGGATCATTCTGGGGAAGCGGTAACAACTGCACGCCAGCGGTTGACCCCGTCAGGTCAAGCACAATTTCGGCTAGCTGCATCACCGTATGTTCGGTCGGGTTTCCAATATTCACGGGGCCGGTTAGCTCGCTGTCGAGCAGCAACAAGATGCCCGCTGCTTGATCCGCTACATAGCAATAGCTACGAGTCTGAGAACCATCGCCAAAGATACTGAGGGGCCGATTGGCAAGTGCTTGGGTGATGAAGTTAGGCACCACTCGACCATCATCGGCTCGATTTCGAGGACCATAGGTGTTGAAAATACGAACGATTCGAATGTCAAGGCCACGGTCTCTGCGATACGTATCTGCTGCCGCCTCGCCAAACCGCTTTGTTTCGTCGTAGCAACTGCGCTCGCCCAGGGTGTTGACGTTGCCGAGGTAGGACTCGGACTGCGGATGCACCTCTGGTTCGCCATAGACCTCGCTACTTGAGGCAAACAAGTACTTTGCACCGGTTCGGTCGGCAAGGTCTAAGGCATTCAGAGTGCCGATCGATCCCACTCGAAGGATCTCAAGGGGCATGGTTCTGAAGTGAAGTGGCGAGGCTGGCGAGGCGAGATGAAGCACTGCATCGAGCGGTCCAGATACATCAATCCCATCTGAGATATCAGCCTCGATAAACTCAAATTCTGGATGCTCAAGCGCTGCACCCAAGTTTGCTTTGGCACCAGTGAGGAAGTTGTCTACGCCAATGACTGCGTCACCGCGTGCAAGTAAGACGTCGACAATATGCGATCCGAGCATGCCTGCGGCACCCGTGACCAAGATTCGCTGCTGCTGTGAAACTGCCATCTCTGTGGACCGTTACCTTGTTTGTCGCAACTTGAGTTGCCTTGTGAAGTCTTGCATCAGGACCTCTGAGGAAGAGCGTGAATTCTGGCACTGGTCGACCAGAATCTGAAGCGCAGCATCAGAGAAGTCCTCTGTGGGGTAACACAGGGTTTGACTGACATGTTCGGATGCCGAGCCTCTGCCAGCGAACTCTTCAGCGAGCCTTGTTGCGCCATAGGCCTGCAGAGATCCCGGCAGGTCAATCTGACCCAACCAGGATGTCGCGCCTGCGCCTGGGTCGAGTTGGCTCTGGGGTACAGAAATGCGCGGGATGTTGCGAGTCACTTCCCAAGCCGCACCCCACGGCCGCATGACACGTGGTGCAACCGGGGCATGGCGAACTGCTCGCAGAAAGTCTGGAGCTGCCCCCCGGACAAACACCAGGTTGCCGATGAGGTAGCGCCGCCAGAGGCGCTTCGGTTCGCTGCACAGGCGAAAGAGCCATTCGAGGCCCCGTTGCTGCATCCACTTCGGTGCTTGTGACTTGTTTCCCGCCAAAAAATCAAAGGCGGCGCCGACAGGGATGAGCACTGCAGGGACCTCTGGTCGGAGCCGATGTACAAGTTCATCTTGTTGTGGGGTACCGAGACCTATCCACACGACATCCGCCTGAGTGTCCCGAATTCGGGCTGCTAGGGACTGCTCCTCGATCCGCGTCGAGGGGCGAAACGGTGGAGCCTCGCTCCCAACAATTTGAGCACCAGGAAAGCGAGTCTCCAGTCTCTCTTGCAACTGCGAAAGTGTTTCTTCAGTAGTTCCGTACAAGTAGTGGCGAAGCCCTCTGATGCGGCCCTGATCGAGAGTCTGGCTCATCAGGTCGGGTCCATACACGCGATTGCTGATTGGCAGACCAAAGCGTTTCCCCAACCAAACCAATGGCATGCCGTCGGGCAGATTGAGATCGCCCGAGTCAACCCGGTCTGCGTGCGCTGGGTCCTTGAGTCCGTAGGCCAGAGTCCATGCGTTGCACAGGTGCACAGCCACTCCGCGCTGCTCATCCCGGTTGCTCCGCAGAGCACTTGCCTGAGCGATTGTTTGCGCAACGGCTTCGTCTAGGTCGATGCAGTCAATTCGAATCCCACAAGTACGAATCGCAGGGTTTGATTGGCGGCTATCCACCGATCAAGTTGTGCTGCGTTTTGTGATCAGCTCGTTCTTTGAGATCCACCAACGTGATGACATTGCCAGAACCGAAGATCTGAATCGTTCGGAGCAGAATCCACAGGTCAAGCTTCGCTGATGCAGACTCGACATAGATCCGGTCGTACTCGGGGGATTCATTGATGAGTTCGGCCGAGGCCTCACTGATCTGCCAAGTCCCGGTCATTCCCGGGAGCACTGAAGTTCGCATCTTGACAAAGTCAGGGTCAAAGGTGCTTGACAATGCCACCATCTCTGGCCGTGGGCCGACTAGTGACATGTTTCCGGCTGCTACGGACCACAACTGGGGTAGCTCGTCAATATGGCTTCGCCTCAGCAGGCGAGTCCACCTTCCGTGGGTCACAGTATTGAGCGTGTATTTGTCGAGGGTGGTGGAGGTCGTTCTGGGCAGGGAACGAATCTTTGGCAAGAGGAACGTTTGCTGATCTAGGCCAACCCGCTCCTGTCTAAAGATTGGATTGGCGCGGAACCTGACCGCAGAAATGACTAAACACGGCACCAGCAGCGGAAGGGTCAGCAGCGAGAGCAGCGCAGCGGAACAGCGGTCAACAACTGCTCTCGTTCGGCTCAGCGACCAGTGAGTTGGTTCCATAGCTAGAACTCGCAGTCTTCCCGGGGGGGGGGGATACCCGGAACAGAAACCACAACATTACCTGATAACTCCAAGGGGGGAGATGAACAGTACGGGCGCAACTCCAAAATTGAACAAGCCCCCGCACTTGCGGGGGCTTGCGGTGGTGCGCTCGGCGGGACTTGAACCCACAACCTTCTGATCCGTAGTCAGATGCTCTATCCAATTGAGCTACGAACGCTTGGAGTTCATGACTC
>CANJEC010000186.1 GCA_947473395.1 Actinomycetota bacterium
GGATGGGTTGTCCAATTCGCCTCTTGCTGAGCCACAAGATGAGCAGCTTGGTTCCAAACCCGGAGATGATGGTTGCGATCCCCGCAGCGAGCAGCAAGCGAATCACTGCTGAACCTCTTGGCGAATGACGAGTCGGTCATCAAATGGTTCGGTCCGGTCGGCAAAAATCTGGGTTGCTTCGTGGCCTTTTCCGGCCACAAGCACGACATCGCCCGGCTGTGCATCCTGAAGGGCGGCTCTAATTGCAAGCCGGCGATCCTCAATAATCCGTGGCCCTTCAGTACTGCCAAACTCAGTGCTGCGGGCAGCCCGGCATCCTTGGAAGATCTCGTTCAGGATTGCTTCGGGGTTTTCGGAGCGTGGATTATCTGAGGTCAAGATGACCTCGTCTGCCTGTTGAACTGCAATCGCACCCATCAACGGCCGCTTCTGCCGATCGCGGTCTCCCCCGCAGCCAAAGACCACGTGAAGTCTGGCACCGGGAGTTACCAAGTCTCGTGCTGCGAGCAATGACTGCTCAAGCGCATCTGGGGTATGGGCATAATCCACCACGGCTGTGGCCTCGCCACCAACCGTCATGAAACGTATGATTTCGAACCGACCGGCAACCCCCTCGAGAGCAGACAGGCCCTGCGCTATCTGATTCACCTCAAGACCCAACAGCAGGCAGGTCTCAGCAGCGAGCAATGCGTTCACAACATTGTGCCGACCGGCCATATGTAGGTTCACCGGGGACTCACGCCACAAAAAGGTGGACCCAGCAACACCGACGGTGAGGTCCACAGCTTGGTCCAGCGAGACACCCACTATCGTTCGCCCGCTGGCTTCGTACAGCAGTTTGCCGTGCATATCGCCGAGGTACACCACTGCGTTGCGGCATCTACCGGGCTCAAATAGCTTTGCCTTTGCAGCGAAGTACTGCTCCGGGGTGGAGTGAAAATCCATGTGGTCATGGCCGAGATTGGTGAATACACCAACTGCAAACTGAATCTCATCAACTCGGTGCAGCATGAGCGCATGAGAGGAGACCTCAACCGCCACATCAGTCACGCCCTGGCCCAACATCTCTGCCAACATCCGCTGAAGTTCAGGAGCTTCCGGGGTAGTCCGCTCAGACGTCAAGGTTCCGATCGACCGAGCAACTCGTCCTGCATGGTTCAATACCCCAGCGATCATGGAGACCACGGTGGTCTTACCGTTCGTGCCGGTTACCCCCACGACACCAAGGTGCTCCGAGGGCCGGCCAGAAACCTCGGCAGCCGCAATCGCTAATGCCGCTCGAGAATCAGAGACCACGATCTCGTCCACCCCAAGGCCAAGGGGCCGTTCGGTGAGGAGTGCTACTGCTCCTGCCGCCACAGCATCTGCAGCGAACATGTGGCCATCCTGCTCAGCTCCAGAGATGCAGCAAAAAAGTGTGTCGGCCTGGACCTGCCGAGAATCTTGGGTCACTCTTACTATTCTTGCTTGGCTTGGTGCCGCACTTGTGGACCCTTCTGCACTGGCAGTTCTTAGCTCTGCCCCGAGCAGTTCCGCGAGTCGAACTAGAGCGACTCCGGGATCATCGTTCATCGCTCTTCCGTTTTTTTCGACCCTGAGCTGCTCAGCAGTCTGGCTGCTGGTTGTGCTCGTACGCGACCGTTCGCATCGCGGGTCGTTGTCGGCGGAACGGATGTTGATGGCACCGAGGAAACTACTGAGGGGTCAGTCTGCTGAGTTGACTCCTCAGGGGCATCCGTCTGGCTTGTGGGTGCAATACCAAGCTCACGAATCGACAAGTGAGCAAGGTCCGAGAACACCGGCCCAGCCGCCGTGCTGCCAGTTAGGCCCGGCGTTATGTCGTCGAGAATCACCGTGATCGAGACCTGAGGACGCTCTGCGGGAAGGAACCCCGTAAACGCTGCCAAGTAATGGTAGCGACCGTCTGCCCAGACGTATCCGTCCGACTTGTCGAGCTGTGTTCGTGCAGCCATTCGAGAGGTTCCAGTCTTTGCTGCGATTGGGTAGCCAGGAATACTCCACTGCTTACCCGTACCGTCGCGCACCACCTGCTGAAGCATCTCGCTGACCTGCTCAGCAGAGGATGCTGAGATGACATCTCTGGTTGGCTTTGCGGGGGGAATCGTCCGCGAGCCATCTGCTGCGATGACCGAACCTACAAGTCGAGGAGAGACGTAGCGTCCCTTGTTTGCAATCACGTTGTACGCAGCCCAAACCTGAATCGCTGTTGCAGATTGGTGCGTACCGATGGCAGATGCAGCCAGGTCGGGCGTCGTCCAGTCCGAAACTCGCGGCACGATCCCTGATGCTTCAGCCGGGTGACCGGAGCCAGTCGATGAGCCAAATCCAAATCCGGTGAGGGCATCGTGGAGGGATTGCTTTCCCATTCCGAGTGCAACTTTGATCGTGCCGACGTTGGAGGAGTGCGCCAGAATTTCGGTCACCGTCATTGGTTCAGTTGGGTGGGCCTCGTGATCACTGAACAGCTTGTCTGCAACTTGAAGTCGATACGGAACCTGGAGAACCGTTTCGGGGGTGACCTGCCCAGACTCCACTGCCGCTGCCACGGTCACTAATTTGAAAACCGATCCGGCCTGATATGAATCTGAAAACGCTATGGGGCCACTCGATAGGCGCATCTTCGAGGTTTCAGGGTCTCGCTCGACCGAAGCCACTGCCAGAATCTCGCCACTGCCAGGCCTGCCGATGATTGCTATCCCTTTCTGTGCACCAGCATTTGCAGCGCCCTCGGCCAGCATCCGTTCGGTCTCATGTTGGATAGAGCGATCCAATGTGAGCTGCACCGACGACCCTGCGGCCGGTTCTTGCAACAGATGCTCTCCACCCAAGATGGATTCACCCTTCGTGCCCAGTTCCAGAACCTTCTTACCCGGTTTTCCCTGCAGTTCGGAGTCATAAGCTCGCTCGATCCCAGCAAGTTTTCCGGGCCCTTCCGGACCAAGCGTGCCAAGCAATCTCAGTGCGGAATCTCCGGCTGGGTGAACCCTTTCGCTCGAATCTTCAAGCGTAAGTACGTTCTCAATGCCGTCCTTCTCGAGCAGGGCAACCGCTCTCTCTGCGTCTTCGATACTGACAGTCTCAGCTAGACGGACCCACGGGTCGGAGGCATCAGCTTTCAACAGAGTCTGTGCAAGTTCAGTGCGATCCAGCTTCATGACGGGGGCAATCCGCTGAGCTAGCCGCTCAAGGTCCTCAGGACTAGAAACTCCTTCGCCGGCTAACACCTTCATGTTGGTCACCACGCGATAACGGGGCAGCGAAATCGCCATCTCGGCCCCTGTGCGATCCAGAATCGATCCCCTCGCAGCCGGAAGGACCACCGTCCTGACCCGCTGCGACTCCCCTCGAGCGGCGAGCTCGGCTCCGTTACCAAGTTGCACGCTGACAAGCTTGATTAACGGGAGAACAGCAAGCACACAAAAGACTCCAGTCAGCACCCGGATGCGTTGGCGGAGTTGGTTGCTTTCTGCAGCCACAGTTCGCGTCGATCCCGCCGGCGATGGTCGGCGAGTAGTTGTGCCGGCACGGCGAGGAGCTGAGGTTCGTGTAGCAGTTGATCGGGCTGCAGGCTTGCGAGCTGCAGGCTTGCGGGCCGCTGGCTTGCGTGCTGCAGGCGCCTTCGCAGCTACAGGCTTTCTGGCGGCTGGCTTGCGAGCTGCCGGCTTACGAGCTGCAGGCTTGCGAGCTGCAGGCGCCTTCGCCGCTGCCGGCTTACGAGGTGCCGGCTTACGAGCTGCCGGCTTGCGAGCTACCGGCTTACGAGCTGCAGGCTTACGGGGCTCGGGCTTGGGGGGAACTCGCGAACTCACTGGTCTGCTATCCCCGCAGGATCACTAGCCGCCTCGGGCAGTAGATCAGCAGCGCCTGATGCGGTTGCACCTGGCGCAAGTGGAACAACTGGACCCGGTTCCATCATGTTCAGCTTCTCAGCCTCTGCGGTGATTCGCTCGGGCGCCTCTCGTTCCGCCACCTGAGCGCGCAGAGCATGGTTGGTGTCCTGCTGGGCGCTGATCTCGGCTGATAGCAGATCAATCTGGCGTTGGCCCGAGATGCGCTGGCTCTGAATCGCAACCGCTCCGAACAAAAATCCAAAGAACAACAAGACGGCCATAAGCACGGCGAGGCGGAGCGACA
>CANJEC010000187.1 GCA_947473395.1 Actinomycetota bacterium
CCACCAGAACCCTTCGAGGCGCCGACTGACCCCTACGAGCCATTCTGTTTGGCTGCTGTTGAACTAGAGGCCGAGCAACTCGTTGTTCTAGGTCAAGTGGTTGCGGGCGTGGGCATCGAGGACTTGGTCGTTGGCATGGAGATGGAACTGGTACTCGGCACCTTGTATGAGGATGACGACACGGAATACACGATGTGGAAATGGCGACCAGTGGCCGCTAGCACTGCAGGAGGCGAAGCATGAGCGTTGACCAAGTAGCCGTTCTCGGGGTCGGCATGCACCCATGGGGTAAGTGGGGGCGCAACTTCGTTGAGTACGGGGTAGCAGCAGCTCAAGATGCGCTCGCAGATGCTGGCATTGACTGGCGAGATGTGGGGTTTGTGGCAGGCGCAGACACCATGCGTAACGGCTACCCCGGCTATGTCGCCGGAGCCACCTTTGCTCAAGCTCTTGGCTGGACAGGTATTCCTGTGACGAGTGCATACGGGGCCTGCGCCTCTGGGGCGATGGCACTTGATGCTGCTCGGCAGCGCATCCTTTCTGGCATGTGCGAGGTGGCCCTAGTTGTGGGCGCTGATACCACCCCGAAGGGATTCCTGAAACCCAATAAGGGCGAACGTGGTGACGATCCGGACTGGCTGCGCTTTCGCCTGCTTGGCATGACCAACCCCGCGTACTTCGCCATGTGGGCGCGGCGGCGAATCGATTTGTTCGGTGCGAGCAGTGATGACTTTGCTCAAGTGAAGATCAAGAATGCCCGCCACGGGCTCAACAATCCTTACGCTCGTTATCGCAAAGAAGTCACTGCGGAAGCCATTGCAGCCTCCCCTACCGTGTCGAGTCCGCTGCGGTTGCTCGACATTTGCGCAACCTCAGATGGTGGCGCTGCAGTCGTGCTCACCTCGATGGACTACGCCCGCAAGCATCTGAGCAGTTCAGCCGGATCGGCCGATCCGCTGGTCAAGGTTGCAGCTATCTCTACGGTGACACCGACGTTCCCCAACACCATCTTGGAAATGCCGAACTTTGCAACCGATTCCGCTGCAGGTATTTCGCGACCCGATCGCGGTTTCAAGCAGGCAATTGGCGACTCCGCTTATGCACAAGCCGGACTCGGCCCCGATGACGTTGATGTGGCAGAGGTGTATGACCTGTCTACTGCCCTTGAGCTGGATTGGTATGAGGATCTGGGGTTCTGTGGGGTTGGCGAGGCCGAGAAAATTTTGCGTGACGGCGTCACAACCTTGGGCGGCCGCCTGCCAGTCAACCTTTCAGGCGGTCTTGCCTGCTTTGGTGAGGCTGTACCAGCGCAAGCCCTCGCACAGGTCTGTGAACTCACTTGGCAGCTTCGCGGTACTGCCAAGGGTGCCCAAGCAGAGAACGCAAAGGTTGGAATCACTGCCAATCAGGGGCTTTTTGGTCATGGATCCTCGGTGATTCTGACCCGCTAGCTTCCGCCCAAAAACTTTTCTTTGAAAATGTTCAGGTTGGCTTGCAGAGCCGCCGAGAACCTCTCTGGGAACACCTTGGCCAGCAGATCCGGTCAGTACTGGCTCGGGCACGAATCTTTCGTGGCCCGAGCCTGTTGCTGCTCTAAATCGTTAGGTGGCGGCTCTACCTTCTAAGATCTGGATCATGACGGCTCCCGAGCAGGTGTTGCCGAGACAGGTGTTGGTTGAGGTCACCGACACGATCTCGATTGGATACACAACGGGGATCCAACGCGTTGTTCGCGAGATTATTCAAGGACTTCGCGGACCCGTAGGCCACGACCTGCAGATTGTTCCAGTGCTGAAACCCTCTGCAAAGGGTAGCTACCGGTCGTTGACTGAGGAAGAACAGGCTCGCCTTGAGGTGCATCCGCCTGGTGGGCGCGCCGGCAGACGGGCCGATAATTTTGGGGTCTTGTCACCGCTGGTTCGGGTGCTTGGAGATCTTTCACTGGTTATCTGGACCCGTGTTCTGGTCGGCAAGTTCCTGCGAAAGCGGCGTGAACTTCACCCAGTGAACGCTGCGCTGGCCATTGGCACCCCGCAACCAGGGACGATTTTCCTTGACCTTGAAGGCTCGTGGTATGACCCCGAGCCGAGATCGGAACTATTGCCACGCCTTCACGCCGAAGGAGTCAGCAGCATGGTGCTCGTTCATGATGTCATGCCGATCGTGCACCCCGAATGGTTCGACCCGCGCCATATTGCAGTGTTCGAATCTTGGATTCAGTCACATATTCGGTGGAGCAGCCGGTTTCTAACCAACTCGGAATGCACCGCTCGAGACCTGCGGTCAGTGGCGCTCAAGTTCGGCCGAACAGAGGCACTTGATGTAGTCGTCATCCCCTTGGGCGCTGATTATCAGGTGGCTGCATCAATTCCGGTGGCGTTACCCGAACAAGTTGGCAGGTTTTTGTTAGTTGTTGGCACCCTTGAGCCGCGCAAGAACCAAAAGCTTGTACTCGATGCCTTCGATCAGCTCAGCGAAGAGTTCCCCGATCTCTCGCTGGTTCTTGTTGGCAAAGAAGGATGGATGGTGGACTCGCTCGTTGCGAGGATTCGCTCGCACCCCGAGTTTGAGCGTCGAGTCTGCTGGTTCGGAGGGATTGAGGACGCTGAGCTGAGTTGGCTGTACGAGAATGCGTTCTTGTCGATCAACCCTTCCCTCTATGAAGGCCTCGGCGTTCCAGTGCTTGAGTCGCTCGCTCATGGCTGCGCCACCGTTGCCTCCACGGGCGGTGCCCTTCCCGAGGCTGGCGCGGGCTTTACCGAACTGATCGACCCGGCGGATGTAGCGGGTTTGGTAGCACTCATTCGCGTTCATCTAACAAACCCTGATCACCACCAAGCCATGAAAGAAAAAATATCTATGTATCGTCCTCCCTCCTGGTCAGAGACAGCCGAAGTCGTGGCCACGGCTGTTCGCACGCTTCCGGCGCTGGTACCTCGATGAGTTCAAAGACCCCAGAATCTCCGCGAGCAGAACCTGATCTCACAGAACCAGATCTCACAGAACCAGACCTCACAGAACCAGACCTCACAGAACCACCAGTTGATGTGTTGCTGAAGGTGGTGGTGGTCATCGCAACGATCATCGGAATCGGACTCCGGTTCGCGCCGCGCTCTGGGATGTGGCTCGATGAGGCCTTATCGAGCAACATCGCTCAGTTGCCGCTCGCAGAGATTCCGTCGGCGCTTCGCCGCGACGGCCACCCGCCTCTATTTTACGTTCTGCTGCATGTCTGGACTTCCGCTGGCGGGATTTCGGATTGGTGGATCCGGGCTTTCTCTGGGGTGATTTCTGTTCTGACTTTGCCGCTCATGTACTTAGCTGGGCGAAGATTGGCTCAACGCCGAGGGGCGGGGCCCTTGGGTGCACAACGCACAGGACTGATCGCTCTGGCCGTCACTGCGGTCTTGCCGTTTGGCATTCGCTACGGAGCCGAGGCGCGCATGTATGCCTTGGTGATTGCGTTGTCGACCGCTGGCTACTTGCTCGTGGATGCTCTCCTCACAGCGAGGTTTTCGGGAACCCGTCGCTGGCTGGGCTTTCTTGGGGCTGCGCTGGTTGCTTCGGCCCTGCTATGGACCCACTACTGGTCACTCTGGTTGCTCGGTGCAGTTGGTCTGGTGGCGATTTTTCAGGCTTGGCGGGCATCGAGCCATGAGGGCAAGGTTGGTGCTCGACTGCTGATCGGAGCGCTGCTGCTGGGTGGGTTGAGCTTTGGTCCGTGGCTGCCGACTCTGCTCTATCAGTCTGCACATACTGGTACCCCTTGGGGGGAGCGCTTTGGCCCCGCTTCTGTGGTGGTGCTGACGATTGTCGATTTCGCAGGGGCGAAGTACGGGATTGCTCATCTCTTTACTTACCTGCTTGTCCCGCTTCTGCTGCTCGCAGCCATCGCTGCGATCCAGAAGGCTCGTGATTCTCAAGGCAGAGCCATGCCGGGATCAGGTGAGCAGGTTGTGCTGACTGGATCTGTGCAACCACGGATTCGGGTGGAGTTGTTGGTGATTCTGCTGACGATGAGTATTGGATGGGCAGCTACGACTGCTTCGAGTGGAACATTCTCCTCGCGATACGCCTCGGGCATCTACCCACTGTTCTTGTTGAGTATTGCGGCTGGTATCGCAGTGATTCGCAGTCCTCGTGGAACG
>CANJEC010000188.1 GCA_947473395.1 Actinomycetota bacterium
CGCTTGGTTAGCTGCTGGAACTGCACTGGTGTGGGTCTTCAACGTGATTCGTATTGTTGCGATCTTGGCAGTAGGAAAATTCTTCGGTGAGACTGCTTCCATAGAGATATTGCACCCCGTTGCTGGACTGTTCACCTTCAATATTGCGGTGCTCATCATGGTGTTACAGGCCCACAGGTTTGGTCTTGCCCTTCCTGTGTTTAGTGGCCCCTCGCGCACACGCGCTGTGCTTGCAGCAGTTCCGAGTGCAGGACGAGCCATGTTAGGAATTGTGGTGCTTGCGCTGTTGGGTTCGGTGTTCAACCACAACCTCACTGCTTATGACCCAATTTCGTCTTCGGTCGGTAACCCGCGTGTCGGGAAGTTCTCCCAGGTCTCGTTGCGACCAGATGGGTTCCGCGGCGAACGCGTCGGAACCTTTGAAAACGGCAAGCGGTTCTTTGGGGAGGATTCAAGTTGGGTCCGATATCAGTATGCGGCGCTAGGAACGAGTCAGTTAGGGAGTGATGTTCCCGTGCTGGCCGACGTGATCAACACTGGCAAGCTTCAAGCGTTTAGTGACTTTGGCATTGAGGCCTGTTACCGATTCCACGGCTACAGCACCGAGGGTGTCAAACGGGTCGACCTAGGTAACGGCGTGGTGGGAACGGTGTTGAATTGGTCCGATCCGGATGGCCTTGCTTGGACCACGGTCTACTGGCTGTGGGCAGTTCGTGAGGGCAGCGGCCTTCGCTACGAACGGGTGGTTTTGCTGCTCAATGACAGCAACGCTGCGCGGGTAGCTAGTCCACCGCTAGAGGATTCAATTGCCAGGCAAGTCGGGATTCGTGCGGATGAAGCAGTGCGCGGTGCAGAGACTGGAGATGTGACTGAGCGACAGGGCGAACTTCGGACGTTCCTCGTGCAGTTCGCACGCACAGTTATTCAGTCTTCAGCTGATCGTTCGGCGCAAATGCCTGAGCCAGTGGAGTTCGGTGGATGAAGATTCGTGAGATACCAGAAGACCTTGCCGAAGAGGTACTTGCTGAGTCGTTAGGCTGGGTCGAAGCCAAGAACCCAGGAATGACCGCTGCCTCACAAGTGAACCGGGGTCAGAAAATTGGCCTGATCGGCCTGGCAGTGACAGTTGTGCTGTGCCTGATACTGGCCCCACTAGGAACCCTTATTGTTCTGACCACTGCGGCCACTTTGGTGTATCTGATTACCCTGTGTCATCGGATTTATCTGGTTCGAATCGGCCTTGGGGATGACTCGTCGATTCAGGTAGCTGATGAGGACGCTCGAGCAGTTCCAGATGATGAACTCCCGGTGTATACGTTGCTGGTACCCGCCTACGGCGAACCTCAGGTGCTTCCCGATTTGCTGGCCGCGCTGAATCGAATCGAATACCCGAGGGACCGGATCGACGTAAAACTGCTGCTCGAAGTGGGAGACGCCGAGACGATTGCAGCCGCTCGTGCCATTGAGACTGACCTGCCGGTTGAGGTGTTGCTGCTACCGGCAGGGGAGCCTCAGACAAAGCCCAGAGCGCTGAACTTTGGTTTGTACTTTGCGCGCGGTTCTCTGGTGACTATCTACGATGCAGAGGATCATCCTGACCCACTACAACTGCGGCGGGCTGTAGTTGCATTCAGTCGCGGAGCCGATGACGTGGGTTGTCTGCAAGGCAAACTCTCGTTCTACGGTGGAACGACCAATCTGCTGACTCGCTGGTTCACAGCGGAGTATCTGACCTGGTTCAACTTGTACCTGCCGGGGCTCGCTTCGACCAAGTCACCGATCCCCCTTGGTGGCACCTCAAATCACTTCCGTCGAGAAGCACTTGAGGAGGTTGGTTGTTGGGACGCCTTCAACGTCACCGAGGATTGTGATCTGGGAATTCGCCTGCAACGAAAAGGCTGGCGGGTTGGAGTTCTGGATTCTTCGACGATGGAAGAGCCAAATGTTGATGTCGTCAACTGGGTCAAGCAGCGCAGTCGTTGGTACAAAGGATATTTGCAGACCTGGTTGGTAGGAATGCGAGACCCCCGTGGCATGGTGCGCGATTTGGGGTGGGCTGGATTCGGGCACTTCTGCTTGTTTGTGGGTAGCACGCCGGTACTTGCTGTATTGAATCTGTGGTTCTGGGCTATGACCCTGTTGTGGTTTGTGACCAAGGCCTCGTTCATTCAGGCGCTGTTCCCAGGAGCGCTCTACTACCTTGCAATCTTCTCGTGGTTCTTTGGCAACGTGGTGATTATCTACCTGTCGATTTTGACCTTGCGTGCAGTCCGCCGGCCGGAGTTATTGGTCTCTGCCTTGCTCTCGCCGTTGTACTGGGTGCTCATGGCAGTTGCCGCTCTGCGCGCCATGATCCAACTCTTCACAGATCCCTCGCATTGGGAAAAGACCCAGCATGGCCTGACGCTGGATCAGGGCGAAGGCCGAGGAGATGCCGCTTGGGCCAAGCCACCGGCTCGCGAGGCTCCTGCCGCACCAGAAGATCAGGCACTGCCAGCGGAACCTCAGGATGAGGAACAGTCACTCAATCAAAGTTGACTCATAAATACCTGAGCTACATACTAGAAGGATGAGCATCCCGAATGATCTGCGCTCGGCCCGCCATGCTGCACTCGGTGACCCTGTTCGCTTGGCCATTGTTGACCAACTGACTGTCTCTGACTGCTCGCCTGTAGAACTCCGCTCAGCATTCGGCTTGCCCTCAAACTTGTTGGCCCATCACCTTGATGTCCTTGAACAGGTGGGTCTGATTTACCGTTCGACTTCGAGCGGGGACGCTCGACGACGCTATATCCACCTCAACTCAGAGGCACTCGGCGGCTTGGCTCCTACAAAATGCGTGGCCATTGGGCCGGCGCTGTTCTTGTGCACCAGAAACTCTGCTCGGAGTCAACTAGCTGCTGCCCTCTGGGAAGAACTCTCGGGTTGTGCAGCGGACTCTGCCGGAACTAAACCTGCTGAAGAAATAGATCGCCGAGCAGTAACGGCTGCAAAACGCAGGGGGCTGCAACTTGTGGCCAGCGCTCCCAAAGGACTCGGCCAGATCAACATGAGCCCAACCCTCGTCATCACCGTGTGTGACGTAGTGCATGAAGAACTTGTTCATGAAGAATTGGCTGATGAAGAACTGACTGATCAGGTGCAATCTCTTCGAACGGGTAGTTGGCTGCATTGGTCAGTGCCCGATCCTGTGAAACTCGGCACGGTCCGCGCTTTTGACAGCACCCTGGATGAGTTGACCAGACGGGTGTCTGCACTTGTTGAGTCTGGTGGTTCGGCCGCATGAGTTCAGAGATTTCCCCAGATGATGCTCAGCTAGCAGTACTGGTAGAGACCGGCACAGGAACCCTCGGGCTGGACTTGTTTCGACGGCTTGCCGCCGAAGCACTTGGCACGGCGCTACTCATCATTGCAGTCATTGGCTCGGGGATCATGGCCACGAGCCTGTCGAGTGATGTTGGTTTGCAGTTGCTAGAAAACGCTGCGGCCACCGGGGGTGCGCTCATTGGTCTGATTCTGATGTTTGCTGCCGTCTCGGGAGCACATTTCAACCCGGTAGTAACTCTGACAGATCGATTCTTGGGTACCACTTCAACAAGTGACACGGTGCTGTATGTGATCGCCCAGATCTTTGGTGGCTGCTGCGGGGCAGTGTTGGCCAACTTGATGTTTTCGCTGCCAGCAGTGGAGGTCTCGACACATATCAGATCAGGCGGCGGTATCTGGCTTTCTGAAGTAATCGCTACGGTCGGGCTGTTGTTAGTGATTCAAGGCTGTGTGCGAACCGGTCGTGCCTCGGTCGTGCCCTTTGCCGTCGGTGCCTGGATAGCCGGAGCGTACTGGTTCACCTCGTCTACGAGTTTTGCTAATCCGGCAGTAACGATTGCCCGCATGCTCTCCGACACTTTTGCTGGTATCGCACCGTCCTCGGCGCCGATGTTCATTCTGATGCAACTCATTGGAACCGTGATTGCCTTCGGGCTAATCCGTCTCTTCTATCCCATTGTCCACAAAGCCCCAGAAGGATCTACCGATGTCTGAAAAGCTGCCCGAAGTGCTCTTTGTGTGCATCCATAATGCTGGTCGGTCACAGATGGCCGCAGCATTCCTTGCACAG
>CANJEC010000189.1 GCA_947473395.1 Actinomycetota bacterium
AGGAGTGCCGAAGTAGCGGCATGACGCAGACGATCGATCTCATCGTTGACCGAGGAGTCCTTCTCGATGAAGGTATCGCTGGCCGCCATGTAGGCCTCGGGCTGGTAATAGTCGTAATACGAGACGAAGTATTCGACGCGATTCTCTGGGAAAAACTCACGGAACTCGTTCGCTAGCTGCGCAGCCAAACTCTTGTTGGGTGCCAGGACCAGAGTTGGCCGTTGCACCTGTTCAATCGTCCAGGCCATGGTGGCTGACTTTCCCGAACCTGTGATGCCAAGAAGGGTTTGAAAGCGTTGACCGGTGTTAATGCCTTCGGCTAGCGCAGCAATTGCGGCTGGCTGATCCCCCGCAGGCTGATAGTCCGAGACCATCTTGAATGGCCGAAGTGCAGAGGGTTGCACCCGATCGGGGCTGGCCTCGGAGCTCACGGGGCCAAGCTTTGAATCCACTGCCATGCGAGCGCAATCTTGTCCTCAAGCTCGTGTGGTTGGCCGTGATTATCGATCACAAAGTCGGCCCGGGCTAGACGCTCAGATCGGCTGGCCTGCTTGGCGATTCGGTTTCTTGCGTCCAGTTCGGAAAACCCCCGAAACTCAATCAGGCGAGCAATCGCTACCTCGGGATCAAGGTCGACCACGATGGTGCCTCGTAGATCCTCCCAACCAGACTCGACTAGCAACGGCACATCAAGAATGACCACGGAATCTGTGCTCGATTGCTCTTCGATTCTTCGGGCGATCTCTTCGTGCACCCTTGGGTGCACGATGGCACCCAGATCTGCCAGGGCAGTCGCGTCAGTAAAGACCAAGTCGGCCACGGCAGCACGGTCCAGCTGACCCTGCGCATCGAGTATGCCCGGCCCAAAACGCTCTTCCATCTCCTTGAATACCTGAGTTCCCGGCTGCTGAAGTTCCCGCACGATCGCGTCGGCATCCACAACCACAGCGCCTCGCTCAGCGAGACCCAGTGAGACTGTAGATTTTCCGGCGCCGATTCCGCCCGTGAGGCCTACTAACAACATGGGTTTTAACCCTACCCGCGGGCTGCTCTTCGCACATCTCGGCCGCTGTCTGCCCGCCCGCTGCCCCACTTCTACCCGCCCGCAGCCCGACTGCTACCCACTCGCCGCCGCGTAGGTAATTTGAACTATTTGAACTAAAAGTCCAGTTCGGGATTCAACCTGCCGATACCGAGAATTAGCCAAGATTTTTACCCAACCTCAGGATCGCATATGCCCACAGAATTTCCTACTGACAACCTGAGCGAACCCATGAGCGAGCAGCTGTTGACGGAGGCTGGGAGCAGCTCCGCAGACTCGTATGCCGGCTTGGATGCAGCTTTGAATACAGCCTCAAGCAGCCTCTCGCAATCGGATCCAGAACCAGAGTCACGCAGAGAGAAAGTCGCTGCTCGGCTGCGTAGAGACCTGAAAAGTGCACTCATAGATACTTCGCAGAAGCCCACCGGAGACTTCGACCTCTTAGCGGATCAGAGTCCCAGCAGCACGGCTGATCGCGTTTCTAGCTTCAATGCGCTGATTACCACCTTGCGTTTGGCAACCATGAGCATCTCGTTGCTGTTGGTCTCTGCCGATACCAGTTCCAATACTGCCTCGTTGCGTTTTTGGACTGCCGTTCTGGTGCTCTACGCAATTTTCCGCACTGTTCGGCCTATCAAGTACACAGATTCTGTCAGTTCGCTAGTACTCGTGATTGCCGAGGTGTTTCTTGGAGTAGTCGCTGTTGTCGCTACCGGCGGTTGCGATTCTCCACTCATCTTTATGCTGCTGCCTGCCATTACCGTGGCTGGACTCGCACGAGGGTTTGGATTCTCGTTCAGGGTCGCAGTTGTAACGATTCTGGCCGTGAGCTTTGTGTTTGTAAATCAGTCGAGCAACCCACGCGAGGCGCTAGTCAGAGCAGCATCATGGGCTGGGATCATCATGCTCGTGGCGATCATCGCTGGCTACACCAGGCGGATCTCAGGAGTTGCTGACCGAGATCGCGAACTCACTCTGGACCGGCTCGACAAACTCTCTGACGCAAACGATTTACTCTTCTCACTTCACCAGGTCACCCAGACCCTGCCCGCCTCGCTCGACATGGGCGAGGTACTCGATACAACCCTGCAGCGGCTGCACTCACTCGTGAGCTTCGAAAGCGCAGCGGTACTCCTCTTCGATGAGACCGATGCCCACTGGGATGTTGTTCGCCATGAGGGCTTGCATGTTCCAACTCGACTCGGGCCAACTGACTTGCCTATCGGACTTCGCAAGGCGCTTGCTCAGAACGGCATCGCAGCGGTTTCGAATCTTGTTGAAGAGGCAGGAGGGGGCCTATCAAAGCGCTCTGGGTCTGGGCTCTACAGCGTGCTCACCGCACGTGGAACCATCATCGGGCTGTTGGCTCTTGAGCATGGCGAGGTGGGCCACTTCACTCATCGAGAGGAAGAACTAGTCGCTGGGTTCATCGCACCTGCTGCGCTTGCAGTAGACAATGCCCGCTGGTTTGCTCGCTTACGCACAGTTGGTGCCGATGAGGAGCGAACCCGAATTGCCCGCGACCTTCATGACCGCATTGGGCAATCACTTGCTTACCTTGGCTTTGAACTTGACCGGTTGGTGGCCAAGGACTCCCAAGGAGAGTCAGTCTCCCAGCCAATCGCACAGCTCCGAGATGATGTACGAGGGGTCATCCGAGAAGTCCGCGACACCCTGTATGACCTTCGGACTGACGTCTCAGACGAACGCAGTTTGGGTCAGGTGCTTGAACAATATGCAGGGCGAGTGGCAGAGCGAAGCGCTTTACAGGTACACGTTGAAGCAGAGGAGTCCGCTCGCCTGCCCATCCTCCAAGAACGCGAGATGTGGCGTATCACCCAAGAGGCGCTAGCCAATGTTGAGCGTCATGCCTCGGCCACTGCAGTGCGAGTGGTCTGGCGCTGCGACGGCCACAGGGCTCTTGTCGACATTACTGATAACGGCGTGGGGTTTGAACAGGGTCGAGCCGGCCGCTTGGACTCGTATGGGTTGTTAGGAATGCGTGAGAGGGCAGCAAGTGTCGGAGCCAGCTTTGAGATTGTCAGTGCTCCAGGCCGCGGAACAAGGGTGCGCTGCACGCTGCAACCAGCTACCTCTCAATCTCAATCTCAATCCCCAAGCAGCCCACAACCCATCCACATAGGTGCCACAACCAGCAAGTCAACGACTACTAGCACTACTAGAAGGAAGAACGTATGACGATTCGATTGATGTTGGCAGATGACCATCGGATGCTCCGCGAGGGCCTTCGACGTTCCATGACCGAGTCTGGCTTCGAGGTAGTCGGAGAGGCCTGCGATGGCCTCGAGGCCGTCACCATGGCCGACGCCCTGAAACCCGACGTCATTCTCATGGATGTGACCATGCCGAACTGTGGTGGGGTTGAAGCCTGTCGCTTACTCAAGTCCACTGGCAACAAGTCCAAGATCGTCATGCTCACCATGCACGCAGATCAAGAGGTACTCACCAACGCCATTCGTGCAGGCGCTATTGGCTACTTGACCAAGGACTGTTCCACTCGAGAGATTGCTGATTCCGTGCGTCTTGCGGCCGAAGGGGACACGGTGCTCTCCCCCCACTTAGCTCGTTCGATGCTCGAGGAACTGCGCAAGCTCGAGGCCCCGCAGGATGCCGAGGAGGAACGAATCGTCACGCGAAGAGAGGAAGAGGTTTTGCAGCTCATCGCTGATGGCTGTTCAACCCCCGAGGTTGCCGAGAAGCTGTTTATCTCACAGAAAACAGTCAAGAACCACTTGGCCTCGATCTATCAAAAACTAGACGCACGCGACCGCACCCAGGCTGTCTTGCAGGCAGTCCGCATGGGAATCGTCAGCTTGAGCTAAGAGCCCCCTAGAAAAGAATTGCCGGAATTTGCAAATTATTTGTAAAGGTCCCATCTAGGCGGTCGATACCACTTCCACGGATCTCACTACGGGGTTCGAAGTAGGACCCGATCCATCAACACCTCACCAATAGGGAGACAACAATGATTACTCAGTACAACTTCATCAAGGCATGGATGCAAGCACACGCAAAGACCGAACG
>CANJEC010000190.1 GCA_947473395.1 Actinomycetota bacterium
ACGAGGCCGGCCTTGAATG
Organism: Actinomycetota bacterium; assembly: GCA_947473395.1. Taxonomy (GTDB): domain Bacteria; phylum Actinomycetota; class Acidimicrobiia; order Acidimicrobiales; family Microtrichaceae; genus IMCC26207. The sequence goes on from CANJEC010000190.1 coordinate 20, forward strand.
CGCCGAATGCGCCCTCCATATATTCGGGGGCGTTGTACAGATACAGCGCAATCTTGTCTTGGTGAACGGCGCCTTGGTCGAGCAGATACCTAGCAAGGCCGTCTGCTCTCGCGTCGAACTCTTTCCAAGAGGTCCTTCGCTCCCCTTGGACCTGCGCATCTGACTCGGGAAAGCGATCGGCTACTTGTTCCCAAAGTTCAGCAAAATTCCAACCGGGCATGTTGCCCCCTTCAGCTTGTTGCGTACTTGACTCGCCACTGCGCAAACCTTGCGGCCGCTGCAATGCAACCACGTAGTAGGCCCCTAACGCAGCGGAGTGTAGAGCAGCATCAGACGTTGAGTCGCCCGGCCGCCTACTCTGCTGCTGTGGACTTCGAACTACCTCCAGAGACTGACCCTCGTCGCGTAGAGATCAGGTCTTGGCTCAACGAACATCCAAGCCCAACGGGTCGGCAACTAGCCGAGGCAGGTTACGTTGCACCTCATTGGCCCAAGCCCTTTGGACTCGCAGCGGATCCAATTCATCAGCTGGTTATCGACGATGAGCTACGAGCCGCTGGAGTGCGCCGGCCGAATAATCCAATCGGCATAGGTTGGGCAGGACCAACTTTGCTGGCCGCTGGCACCGAGGCACAGCAACACAAATATCTGCTTGGACTACTCAGCGGCGAAGAAATTTGGTGTCAGTTGTTCTCCGAACCCGGGTCTGGGTCAGATCTTGCATCCCTTGCGACTCGGGCAGTCAAGGATGGTGACGAGTGGGTGGTGAACGGCCAAAAGATCTGGACCTCACTTGGCCATCAAGCCAAGTACGGAATCTTGATAGCCCGCACCGACCCGGAGGAATCAAAGCAGCGGGGAATCTCGTACTTCATCTGCAAGATGGATTCTCCGGGTATCGACATCCGCCCAATCCCCGAGATGACAGGCGGTCACACGTTCAACGAGGTGTTCATGACAGACCTTCGGATTCCCGCAGCGAATCTGGTGGGTGAAGTGAATGATGGATGGCGCCTTGCGAAGGTGACGCTTTCGAACGAGCGTGTCTCTCTTTCTGCTGCAGGAGCATTATGGGGAATGGGTCCAGACGCTGGGGACCTGTTGGCTCTGGTGCGATCAAGTGGGGGAGTAGTCGACCCGCTGATGCGTCAACGACTCGTGGACATGTACATGCAGTCCGAGATTCTGCGGCTGATTCGACTTCGGACTGTGACTGCGGCAATTGCTGGTCGGGAGCCAGGCCCCGAGGCATCAGTGCGCAAAGTGCTCGCAGACGAACATGGTCAACAGATCATGGGCATAGCCAAGGATTTGGCGGGCGCTGGCGGAATGCTGACTGATGCTGGCCCGCTCGGCACAGAAGTGGGCATCTGGCACTACGGCTACTTGTTCGCTCCAGCGCTCACGATCGGCGGTGGTACTGGAGATGTTCAGCGAAATATTATTTCTGAGCGGGTGCTCGGTCTTCCGCATGATGTTGACGTAGAGGTCGGAAAATCCTGGTCTGAGAGTCAGCGTTCAGCCGGGAGTAGCGCCACCTGAGCTCAGCCGCTGCTGCTCGATTCCGAGTTGTCCGGACCCCGTAATGGGAATCTGAATGCTGCGGCCTAGCCCTGAGATTGGTACGGTAACCCTCAATGGCAAAGAAACGAGTCGGTGATCAGTTGCAGGTCAAGGACAAGGTGGTTGCAGCAGTGGATCTTCTTGGAGTTCCTGCTGGCACCCGCGGCAAAGTCTCGCTAGTGAACGGGTTTCGGTGGATTCGCTACCGGGTCTATTTCGACAACGGCGCAGACCTTGGCTCAATCAATCGATCCGATCTTGTTCTTGCCAAAGACTGGACAGGTATTAGCGACCAAACCGAGACGACTCAAGGGGAAAATTCATGAAGCTCAGCATGCAAATTGGGTACGCCGGCGGGTTTGCCGAGTCCGTGGCTCAGGTACAAGCACTCGAGTCCGTAGGAATGGACATTGCCTATGTGGCAGAGGCCTACGGCTACGACGCAGTCAGTCTGATGGGTTACCTAGCTGCGAAGACTTCAACTATTCAGATTGCTTCTGGGATTCTGCCCATCTACACGCGCACCCCAACGCTCTTGGCAATGACAGCGGCAGGTATTGATGACCTTTCCGAAGGACGTGCCATTCTTGGTCTTGGTGCCTCGGGCCCGCAGGTGATCGAAGGGTTCCACGGAGTTTCCTACGACGCTCCGATCGGACGCACCCGAGAGATCATTCAGATCTGTCGTGATGTCTGGAAGCGCGAAGCTCCTGTGGAGCATGACGGCAAGTACTACCAACTGCCGCTCCCTGCAGACAAGGGAACTGGTCTAGGCAAGCCGCTCAAGATCATTACGCACCCACGACGGTCGGATATCCCCATTCACGTTGCTTCTCTTGGTCCGAAGAATGTGCAACTCACTGCCGAGTTGGCCAATGGTTGGCTGCCAATCCTGTTTCACCCTGAGCGCGCTGCTTCGGTCTGGGGCGAGGACCTTGCGATTGGCGCTGCGAAGCGAGACCCAGCCCTTGGTGAGATGGACGTGATCGCCGGAGGAATGCTGGCCATTGGCCCAGAGTCCGAGGTTGGCGCGTTCCGTGAGTTCTCCCGGTCCATGGTTGCTCTCTATGTGGGTGGCATGGGTGCTCGAGGCAAGAACTTCTACAACACGCTCTTTACTCGCTACGGCTACGAGGCCGAAGCTCAAGAGATTCAAGACCTGTACTTGGCAGGAAAAAAGCAGGAAGCCGCAGCAGCAGTGCCGGCGAGTTTCCTAGAAGAGACCTCGCTCTGTGGAGAAGAGGGATACGTGCGTGAACGCGTTGCTCAGTTTGCCGAGGCAGGCGTGACCATCCTGAACGTGAGTCCTGTAGCTAGAACCCTTGATGGCCAGAAAGAGATGATTGCCAAGGTCAAAGAGATGTGCTCCTAGCGATACGCAGCTAGGCGCTCAAGTACCTGTTCGGCCTCGGCCATGAATTGCTGAACCATCTGACCAGCGGGAACCAGAGTCTGAATCGCTCCGATTCCTTGACCTGCCGGCATGAACTCGATGCTGGGGTCAACCCCAACAGTGTGCTCGTCGCCACCAAGGTGATTGGCGCCATCTTGCATGGATTTGATGACCTGGCCGGGGAAGGGTTGGGCAACTGCTCCAGAGGCCTCAAAGTCTCGGGCGTAACTGGTGCGCAACACGCGACAGGTCTTGCCGGTGTAGGCCCGGGTAATCATGGTGCCGTCATCGGCACCTCCTAGAATTGCTTCCTTATAGCCAGGGACGGCTCGTGCTTCGGGGCTGGCAATAAAGCGAGTACCGACCCAGATTCCGTCTGCTCCCAAACCGAGAGCCGCTGCCAAGCCGCGTCCGTCAACGATTCCGCCAGCAGCTACAACGGGTACTTGAGCGCCGACGGCGTCAACCACCTGTGGAACAAGGGCCAACGTTGCTACCTGGCCGGTGTGACCACCCGCCTCGGTTCCTTGGGCAACCACGATGTCGCATCCAGCGTCTACTGCCGCAATCGCATGTGAGACCTTGCCGCACATATTCACCACGAGTAGGCCGCGCTCATGACACAGGTCGATCACCTCACGTGGCACTCCAAGCCCTGCAACAAACACCGTTGCGCCACCATCTGCTATTGCTGTGACTTTCGCAGCCATGTCTTGTGGTGCAGCAGTCAGCAAGTCCACGCCAAATGGCTTGTTGGTAAGTGCTGCAGTGGCTGCAATCTCGCTCACCATCTCGTCGTTGCCCATAACCGATGCGCCAAGGCACCCAAACCCTCCAGCCTCGGACACGGCCGCAACGAGTTCGTTATATGAGACTCCGCCCATCCCAGCCAGCATGATGGGATGGTCAACATTCAGTAATTCAGTCAGGCGCGTTTGCATGAAAACAATCTAGGGCCTTGAGATGGCTCTAGCGCGATGCGTAGGCCCCTGGCTGGCTGATCACACCTTTGCCCCATCGGCGCGGCGTAGCGATGAGCGCCCGGGGGTAATCCTCAAACAGCCATCTTCCAAAGTTTC
>CANJEC010000191.1 GCA_947473395.1 Actinomycetota bacterium
ATCCGGCTGCGTGTAGATAGACGGTCAAGGCACCTTGCTGGAGCCGAATCGGCCTTTCCACACCATCGCTTGACTCGAAGGGAAGGAGCACCGAGACCTCTCCTGGTTCGAGCGCCTCGATAACCGAATACAGCCACACCGGGCTGCAATAAACGGTTGATTCGCCAGTGGTGTCAGCATTCAAGGAATGGCAATTTCCGCCCAGTTCCTCCCAGTCCACCTCTGCGGTGATCGAACCATCGCCGACACTCAGCCGACACGGTGGGATCGTCCGATCTTCGTCAAGAAAGGGGCCGGCAGGTGCAGTCTTGATCAGCTTCGCAAAGTAATAGAAACCCTCAGCTTCAACTACTGCAGTTGCGCCCTCTACTTGGTCGTACTCCTCGACCAAAGTCGCTAAACCCGGGTACCTCAGCTCACGCCAAGGAAGCGTAAATGAGCCGCCTGCACCACGAATACTGATCACGTTGGAGGACTCTCGATCGGTCACGCAAATCTTTGCAGAGCCTGTTCCGCCAGCGGCCAGCGGCCATGCTGCGAGGATGCGTGGGGAGACTGTCCAGAGAAAATCACGCTCTGAGGAACCGACTTCTAGCTTTGCCACCACCCGGCCATCGGTTGACCACCAGGTTCGCGTGGACTCGCTGGACCTCAACACCAGCGAGCCCGAACCGAAGCGCTCATCATCGGCGCAGAACGGAAGGACTTTCTGCGTGATTGCCTCCCACTCAGTCAGGTCAATCTCGCACTCAAATTCAAACTCACTCATCTACATCCCTCTCCATTTTCCTGCTTCCATCTTTGCGCAGATTGACGCTGCAATCAGATTGACACCGTATTCAGATTGACTCTGTATTCAGATTGACCCTGCAAACAGATTGAGACTGTAAACAGTGTCGATTATCTGGACCGCCTCACTCGCGATCGGTGCGGTCATCTTCAGCGGGCTTCTCACCTTCGAAGAAGTCGCCCTTATCGAAAAACTCAGAGCTTCGCACCTTGCGGCGATGCGAACGGGTCGAGGCAGACAACGAGTCGAATGCCCTACCGGTACCTTCCGAGCCGTACGCCCAAGACTGTATGGAGCGCTGATCCATGCCCATCGACGATGCCTCGCCATACACATCTAGAGCTGCACTCAGAAACACAAAGGTCCAACCAGCAGCTGTGTGGGCATCAACGAGTTGCTTGATAGAGGCGAGTGTCTGCTCGCGACTGCAGTTCTCATGGCCATCAGTGATACTGACAAAGAGAATCTCCTCTGCGGGCAGGCTGTCAGCCGTGCGCTGGGCAACCCGAGCAGTGGCCGTTGCCATGAGCTGACCAGTGGCATCAAGCAATGGAGTAGAACCACGGGGGGCAAAGGTGTGCTCATCAAATGGCACCATCTCTGCAATCGGAACTGCGTTCGCAATCACCTCTTGCGGGTCGCCGGAATCAAACTGCACCACCGTGATCACCGAATCAGATCCGTCCTCTTGCTGTTCTTTGAGGAAGTGATTAAACCCGCCGACTACATCACTGGCAATGTCCTGCATCGATCCAGACCGGTCCAACAAAATGTAGATGTGAACGTGTGGGGTTGTGGTTCCCTCTGTTGCGCTTGCGGCGTTGCTGTCGGTGTTCATAATTCTTCCCTCTGCTGGCAAAATCCTTGTGCTACTTGCTCAAGGAATGTGCCCTCTCCATCCCTATGAGTCAGCGGAGGAAAGGATGTGACTTTTCGCCTTTACTGTCACACCTTGTTGCCATACTTGTCCGATGGGAGAAGGAACAGCGTTATCCAGTTCAGGTCAGGCAGCCATTGACTGGCTCAGCGAAGGCGGCAGCGGTAACACCTCTGCTGCTGAGAGGTATGCCCTCGGATTGCTGAAGAAGGCGGGTATTACTGCTGCGCAAGAACCAGCCCAAGATGTGGTCCAAGAAGTGGCGATCAGATTGTGGATGTATCTGGCCAAGCCCCCACCCAAAGAGCTTGATACTCCCGTGGCCTATGCCAGGACTGCGCTGCATAACCACATCAGCAAGATCAAACGGGGGCAGACAACTGAACTCCCCGAGGATCTTGAACAGGTCGCCCCACCTCGCGAGAAGGGCAAGAATTTCGAACTCCTCGTTCGCAGCGAGCTTGAAAGCCTCGGCAGAGAAGACCCGTGGCTCACTTCGGCAGCTCTTAGCTACTACACGCTGCTCATGCATCCAGAGTGCGCCGAGAACCTAAGCGAACTCCCCTCACCTGCGGCGGGTTCCACAGAGGCTCAGGCAAGATGTTGGACAGCCCTGTGGATTTCTGGCCAACGTGAGCTGTTTCCACCCCGTGGAGCAGGTAGCGATAACGCCCTTCGCAGAAAGCGCGCCCGCTACATAACTCAAGTGATTCAACGGGTTGAGGAGGCGAGGGCCGCAGTTGCCCTCAGTCAGCAAGCCAAGACACTGCAAACTCAAAAAGGTGCGGCTCATGCCTAATTCGGTCTACCCACAACGGCTCTCACTACATGCTGAGGAGGACTCCCCAATCGCATTTATGGGCACGCTCTCTGGCCCTGCTGGCTCATCGCTCATTGAATACCCCGATGGAACCATTCTCGAGGTGGATCATCTTCAACCAGCGCAACTCGTGCAAATCAGCCTGACCGGATCGATTGCGGGATCCGAACTCCTCTTGCATTTGATCGGCGAGCAGCGCATGGCCGAGGCCATCGATTGGATCGAGCTGGGGTCACAAGCACCCAAGATGCTCTCCGCTGATGAGTTCTTCTACGAAACACCACCCGATGATCAAGACCTGTACGGCCAGAAGGCAGAGTACGCCAGGGCCTTCGGATCTGCGGGAAGCATCCAGCGCCGTAGCGGAAGCCGCAAGGGATCCACCAGTCGAGCAGCTGCCGAAGTGGGCAATCTTGTTCGCACTGCAGATTTCCTTGGCGATACCCGACTCGAACCACTCGAACGGCTGTTAGCGGGTGCTGAGTTCTTAGTACAGCTAGACACCAGAACCTCGGTGCAGATCTTTCGGCCCTTCCAGACACAAGTGGTTTCGGCAATTGCAGATCTTGCTCCTCAGGTCAGCCGCGAGGAGTTGACTGAGCTGAGCGAAGGTCCGGATCAGATACTCGAGTCTGCAATTGGCAACCTGTTAAGTGTTTCAAACCACTACGCCGAGTTGAAGTTCCCCGTTGATCCACTCCTTCGAAAACTAGAGGATCTGCAGCGTTCTCAGCGCACTGCGCTCCGCTCCCGACAGGATGACTCGTTAGTGCACTACTCCCGCATACCGCCTGCATTGTCTGTTCGAGAACCCAGTCGGAGCGCTCGAAAGAAAGCAGTCCCGCGTGACGTGCCCGAGGATTACCGCAAGGTTGAACAACTGCCCTCTGGCCTTTTTCGGGTGTCAGTCAGTTCCGCGTTTTCTGGCCAGTGGGTTCGCGCGCTGCGAAAAGAAGGGTTCCTACTGCTGGCCTCTGCCCCGCTTCTTCCCAATGGTCTGCTGCTGAGCGCAGACCTACTCATTCCGCCAGATCTACACGAAAACAGCCTGATCTTTGAAGTGGTCAAGAAATCAGTTCTCACTGGCCAACCTAGGCAGCTAGACCTGATCCGAGAAGCCATTACCGCTGGTCGCAATGCGACGAGCGCTGCACGGCTCGGCAATGCAGACTCGGCGGCCAAGCACTGGGAAGAATGTGGTGACCTTTGGCAACAAGCCGGCGACTCCAGGCGCGCAACTCTTGCGTTTCAACTCGCTCAGTCAACTTTTTATAATCAGTCCTAGCTGCTCACTAGCCACAGCCAAGCCGCTCACTAGCAACAGTCCTAGCTGCTCACTAGCCACCGATAGCCGAGTTGGCAGCAACAGTTCGCAACTGATCTGCATCATCTTGAAGAATCGCTCCTGCTTTGACCGAGGCATCAAGCGAAGTATTCCAAGCCGTTACAAAGCTCTGATGGTCAGGGTACTGAGCAGCTAGCTGCTCAGCAGAAAAGGGAACGGTCGTACCGAAGAGACCACAAAAACTCTGGCCCTCTTGACCCAAACCGGACAGGGTC
>CANJEC010000192.1 GCA_947473395.1 Actinomycetota bacterium
AGATGAACCCAGATTTGAATCAGGCAGAGTCCCAACTCAAGCGAACTCTGAATCGGGCATCGCCCTCGGACCACATCGCAAAGTTGGTTCCCCACAAGTTGTTGTAGAGACACACCTCCCAGCCTTCAGACAGATCGGGCTCAAACGTTGCTGCCTGATCAGGTTCAAACTGAAGCAGCTTGAGCTTGCCAGGGGCAATAAGCGCAGCATCTAGAAATTCCAGTCCGATTCCCTCGGGGTGCAGGACCTGATCTGCGCAATGCAGGTGACGGCCTCCGTCTGCCACGACTTCTGCAGGAGAAACCCACTCGTTCAACTTGAGCATCTGCCAGAGCGATGGCTCGGCCACCTGCGGAGCGAACTGCCAACTGATTGACTCGGGCCAACGCGCTGCGGCTTTGTCGAACCACTGCAACTCAAACTCCACAGACCTGCTCTTGCGAAGAACGAAGCCACCGGCGTCTGACTGCTCGCAGGGGCAGCGCAACGTGAGCACGGCTGAGCTTGGCAGCGACACCGCAGCGGAGGGTGCAGCAGCGAACTCAAGATGTATCTGCAGCAGATCTTGGTCGTTGCGAGTTCCCCGCCAGACCTCCACCACATGCGGGGACCACCTAGCAGAGGCTGCGCCGGAGTCCTCGAGCCCTGGCTTGGTGTTGTCCCATCGCGCCCAGCCCATATCAGCCTGAGCTGTTTCGGAGTTGTACGTCGAAAACCAGCGCTCGTAATCGGCCGAGGAATAGGTCTGCACGCTGAGGCGGCCGAGCCCGCTCGAATCTGCCAGCTGTCGGCCGGAGCCATCGGTGAGTTCTGCCACCGAGCCGTCGGTGTTCAGCCGAACCTGAAACTCTCCAAGTTGAATCGGGCTGCCGATGGGATGCTGCACTGCAACGAGATCATCGGTGCCTGCTCGAGTCGGTGTGAGCGCGTGGATTGCGGCTTGAGCCGCGGCCGCATGACCGGCCCGATCATTTCGTTCTAAGACGGCACAAAACTGTTCCAGATACTCGCGCTGCTCCGCCCAACTCGCCTCGAAACGCCTGGTGCCTGAATCCTTCCTGATCTGAGCAAGGCCGTCGACGCTCCAGTGGGCAAGCTCAGGCCAGTGGGTTTTTTGATCCATCCCCCAGGTGTGTTCCGCAACGAGAAGTAGCTCAGTCGAGGCTCTCGCTAAAGCTGGATCGCTACTATTGAGCGCGCTGGATTTGGTGGCGGTTGGGGAAAGCCACGAACTTCGCAGCCGACAGACTTCACGAAAGGCCGCAGTTTTTTGTGGGTCACTGCCCACACCAAAAATCCAAGTGTCACCAATTTCTTGATCAATTACTGGCAGCGGATTTTGAGCCTCAGAATCAGATATGCCCCTCAATAGATCTGCAACATCGTCCAATCTTGCAGCCTGAATCTGAGCCTTCGGGAAGCGCTCGGAAAGAGACGCAAACCGTGCCATCACCTGATCCAAACTATGTGGCCCGAGATTGTCGCCCGTCAGATCAATGGCCACCGCCGCACTCGTGCCAGGAATGAGTTGAACATCTCCATAGCCGCCGGGCTGATACATCACTCGAAGTTCAGGAGAGCCTGCAGCTGCATGGTCGCGCCAGCGAAAGAGCTGTGGCACGCTCGGAGCAGTAGCGGCTGGGTTCACCCCGATATGTAAGAAGTCCACTCCGGCCTGAGCAAGGACCGACACCAAACCCCGGGTGTGGCCGGGTACATCGGTCATCTTTGCTGCTCGGGTCTGCAGCCCAAAGCGATCATCTAGGCGGGCCGACAGGGTCAGGCCATGTTCCAACAGAGAGCGGTCGCAGTACTCAGTGTGCAGAGTGAACGGCAGTGCGTGCCAACACAGATCACCGCGTTCGACAGCAGCTTGCACTGCTCTCCCGCCGTCCTTTGCTTCAGCATCAAGGGCCTCTGAAAGTATCCACGAGCCGGTAGTCCAGCGAAACTGCTCTGCTCCCTCACGTTCACGCAAGGCAGCTGCGACTGCAATCGCCCGCGGAAAGAACTCATCGAGGTAGCGCTGCCGAACAACCTGCGCGAAATCAGTGAAGCCAACATCAAGATGCGTCTTGAACACCACGAGCACCAAGGTGACTTCGGAGTTCGGCTGCTCAGCCATGCTTCGTCTCCAAAAACAGAATCCCAATCGTGCCAAGCAGTACACAGACCAACAGCACTGCGTTGGTCATCAGAGTTCCTGAAAAACCATCGGCAACCGCGGGAACGCCGAAAGCTGCAGCAGTGGCGGCGACACAGGCTGATCCCAGATTGATCGCTACGTGGAGCCGACTCGGTGGACCGGAGCGGGATCCGAAACAACCACAACTTGTTAGCGATGCCCGCCGAGCCGCGATCAGCAGAACCGAGAAGCCTACATACACAGCGGCTATTGCCACGGCTAGAACTGTCCCGGCAGCAACAAGGCCACCAAAGCCCAAGAGCAATTCTACCCACCCAATAAGCCGCGCAATGTTCCTAGCTGAGCGTTCTTTGGCAGCGAGAGGAACCCGCAACTGCCCTAGAACTCCCGCCAATGCAGCCGGATCGAGCAGTTTGGTTGCCCCAGCGGCTACCAGAACGAGACAAATCACCCAAAACGCCCCGGCTAGAACTGTCACCTGTCTCAGAGTACAGATCTGAGCGGACAGAGCCGAACTGCGCCACAATGGCAACCTAGTGTCATAGCAGTAGCAGGAATATTTTTGGCGGGTGTCAACCTAAGGCGACTCCCAACCGTTGAAGAGGCATGTTGTGCAAGATTCAGCAGATGAGAGTGGGTTTCGAAGCTTCTACGAGCGGCTCCAACCCCGCGCCATCTCGGTTGCTCGCCGCTTACTCGGAGATGCTGCCCTGGCGGAGGACACCGCTGCGGAGGCTTTCGCCCGCGCCTATGCCAGATGGGACAAAGTGCGACAGCACCCAAACCCAGATGCTTGGCTTTTGCGGGTGGTGGGCAACATCGCAGTTGATTTTCTTCGCAAGGATGGTCGCAAACCGATGCTCGGAGTTGAGCCGGTTCGCACCGATCCCTCTGGCGATTCAGCAGCGCTACGAATCGACCTTACCGACGCAATGCAACATCTCTCTGGGCGCCAACAAGAGGTCATCGTGCTTCGCTATCTGATCGACCTGCCAGAAGAAGAAGTCGCGGCGGCTCTGGGAATGTCGAACGGTTCAGTCAAGACCCACTTGCACCGAGCTACCACCAAGCTACGCACTCGCATGACTCACCAGACGCCTGCGCAACCAGCCCACGCTGATGCCCCAACTCCGACTACTAGCTCAGCCCAGACTGCTAGCTCAGCCCAACAACATCGCGAGAACGGATCAACTCATGCCTAAGAACGATCCGCAGAGTTATCCCGCCGTCGGTGATGAGGCCAGGTTCGATGCCATTGTGCAGCGTGGAACCGCCCTGCGGCGAGGCCGCAACACCAAGCGAGCCGCCACCTTTGGCAGTTTGGGAATTATGGCAGCCGGCATTGCCATCTTTGCGCTAGTTGATACCTCGCAACCTTCTCAGGCCTCACAAGTTTTTGCTGATAGCGCTCAGGTTGCACCTACTACAACTCCCACCCAAGCACTCAGCGAGTCAGGGCCACTCAGCTTGAGCATTGAACAGTCTCCTTCTGGCGCAACAATTAGCTTGCTCGATTCCTCTGCTGCTGTGGCCGTGGCTGGAGAACCACCAGCGCAACAATGCGTCACCGTCACGCTGCGCGCTGCAGGCTCTGGTGCGACGGGAGTAGTCCTAGCTGAAGGCTTCACATGTAGCGGCGGCTCAGGCGCTGCTGCTGTGACCGAAGTTCCTCTGAGTGCAGCAGTTGACGGGGTCCAAGTTGGTTGTGCGGCAACTGCAATCCGCACTGATGCAACGCCTGACCTGAGCGAACCGCTCAACTCAACCTTTGCAGTCTCGCTGCCTGCTGGCATGAGTTCAGGGAACTATCAGATTACTGCCGAGGCAGTTTCTGGACTTGGAGACGGCTGTGCAGGATCTGCCGAGGGTTCTACCGA
>CANJEC010000193.1 GCA_947473395.1 Actinomycetota bacterium
CCATATCGGATCTGGTCTGAACTGGCTGGCGTTTCGCTCATGGGCACAGTGTCCCCTATGAGCTGAGTATGGTGCGAGCCAATGATTCCTCAAGACGGTACCGAAGCAACCACAGGCCAGCCCGCAACCCTGCGAGTACCTGCTGAAATGCCCAACAAACGGCGACTTGGCAGTTCTGAGCTGCAAGTTGGACCGATTGCGTATGGGTGCTGGCGCTTAGCTGAGGGTGATTCTGTCCAGGCTCGAGGGAAAATCGAAGCCGCAGTAGAGGCCGGTTGGAACCTGATTGACACCGCCGATATTTATGGCTTTGACGGCCAAGACGGTTTCGGACGGGCAGAGGCTCTGCTCGGTGAGGTGCTTGCCGAGGCCCCCGCCCTGCGTCAGCAGATGGTTCTGGCAACCAAGGGGGGAATTCGACCCGGGGTGCCCTATGACAGCTCTCCTGAGTACCTGCGTTCGGCGTGTGAGGCCTCGCTGCGAAGACTTGGTGTAGATGTCATCGACCTCTATCAAATACATCGGCCGGACACGCTGACGCACCCCGAAGAGCTTGCAAGCGCATTGATGGACATGCATGACCGGCAGATGGTGCGCGAGTTTGGGCTCTCAAATGTCACTCCAACTCAGCTGCGGCTCGTGCAGAGTTTTCTGCAGAAGCCGCTGGTGTGCAGCCAGCCCGAGTTCAGCCTGTGGAACAGCGATGCTGCACGGGACGGAACACTTGATCAGTGCATCGAGATGGGGTTGACTCCCTTGGCATGGAGTCCACTAGGCGGAGGCAGAGTGAGTGCCCAGAGCGCACACGTCCAGCCGACTCCCGCCCAACAGGTGGACAGCATTGAGCAGCTCCTGTCAGAACTAGGGAGGCGCTACGAGGTCGCACCAGCATCGATTGCGCTTGCATTTGTTCTGGGTCATCCTGCAGCGCCCATCCCAATTCTTGGTACACAGCGAGTGGACCGGATTCACCAGGCCGCCGAAGCTTTGACGGTGAAGCTGAGTCGCCAAGAGTGGTACTCGTTGTATCAGGCTGGCATGGGGGAGCAACTTCCATGAGCCTTTCCCCAAGCCAGAACAGCGTCGAGTTTGCTTGGTTCTCGGCCTTATGTGATGACGATTTTGAGCAACTCGGGGTGCATGCACCGGAGTTGCAGAGTTCGTTTGAACACTGCGCAGAGATTGTGCGAACGGCGCGGGATCAGGGGTTTGACAACATCTTGTTGCCCTCGGGTTATCAGCTGGGGATTGATGCTCTGGTTTTTGCCGGTGGGGTTGCAGCGGAGGTTCGTGGCCGAATGCGCTTGCTGACTGCGGTGCGTTGCGGTGAGTTGTGGCCACCTCAGATGGCTCGGCAACTAGCCACGTTGGATCAGATGCTCGGTGGCGGACTCACCATCAACATCATCTCGAGCGATCTGCCCGGAGCGGCACTTGAATCCGAGCCGAGGTATCGACGAACGGCAGAGGTGATGAGCATCCTTCGGCAGTTGCTCAACGGCCAAGAGGTGAACCACCACGGCGAGTTCTTTGACCTTGAGGTGCAGCCACCGCGGGTACCAACCGTGTCTGGTCGCTGTCCTGATTTCTATTTTGGCGGCCACTCCGAACCGGCACGCAGAGTCGCCGCTGAACACGCTGATGTATTTCTGACTTGGCCCGATACCGAGGCTGCAGTGGCTGAACTCATAGCCGATATGAGTGCCCGCGCTGCTGCCTTCAACAGAACTCTGCGCTTTGGGTTTCGAACCCACGTCATTGTTCGTGAGACTGAGGCAGAAGCAAAGGCTGCTGCTCGCCACTTGCTCGCTGGACTAGATGAGCCAACGGGCGCACAGATTCGTCAGCGTTCCTTGGACAGCAACTCGGCCGGAGTACGTCGACAGGCTGAGCTTCGTGAGGGCTCCGATGATGAGGGCTATATCGAGCCTGGTCTGTGGACAGGAATCGGGCGGGCAAGGTCAGGGGCCGGGGCCGCGCTGGTTGGCGACCCCGACCAAATCATTGCCAAACTTCGGAGCTATCAGAACCTTGGTGTGGACTGTTTCATTCTCTCTGGTTATCCACATATTGAGGAGTGCAAACTCTTTGGCGAATATGTGCTGCCAGCCTTCCGGGCAAGCTGAACTGGGCTAGCCGGAGTACGGGGCTAGCTGAATTACTGGGCTAGCTGAATTACTGGGCAAACCTTTCAAGTCCTGCGCAGTTTCCATCAAGGTCTGGGACTTCCTGCATCGGGTCCTCGACATTGTCGTACTCCAAGTGAAGCGCCTTGGAGATGATTCCGTACATGTCGTATGTGGCCGTGATGTAGGTGAGTTCCAAGATTTCAACCTCTGAGAGCTCAGCCTTGAGTGCCGCAATGACACCATCGGGAACTCGTCCGCCTTGCAGAACTAGGCAATCGACGTAGGCAAGCACGGCGCGCTGAACCGGAGTGAAACAGTCGGCAACTTGCCAGTGCGGAACTGCGTCCACTTGTTCGTTGGTCAGGCCGACATCTCGGGCGGCTTTGCAGTGCTGGGAATACACAAAAAGTGAGGAGCGGGCCCAACCTGCTCGTAGCTGACCCAACTCCCGAAGGACGGGTGAAATCTGACGATCCGGTGATCGGTAGTACTGAATACCGCCAGCGATGTGATCGAAAGCGTCGGGTGAGAGCGCTGTGACGCTCCACCAGTCTCCGGGTGTGCCCGAGGCTGTTCCGGGCTCCACGGTTGGGTCTCGATCACCAAACAGAAGGCCGTACATCACCTCGCCAAAAGGGTGAACCTCTGAACGTGGAACCTCGCGTAAACGTGGCACAACTGACCTCCTGTTGATGCAGCGCTGTTGATTCAGCGCTGTCGATGTAGTTGAGCATCACCGTAGCGAGGTCCGTTCAGCCCGCGCCGGAATCTTGGCGGTCTGGCAGTATCTGGATCTACAGGCAACTAGAACGCGTTCCTGTTTTGCATTACCTTGGCTGCATGCGTACAGAACTATGTGATCGACTCGGTATTGAATTCCCTATCTTCGCCTTCACGCATTGTCGTGATGTTGTTGCAGCAGTGAGTAACGCTGGCGGCATGGGCGTGTTGGGCGCGGTGGGTTACACCGTTGAACAACTCGAAACTGAACTGGCTTGGATCGATGAGCACACTGACAAGCCTTACGGGGTAGACGTGGTGATCCCTGGCAAGTACGAGGGAATGGGCGAGATGGATCCCATCAAGTTGGAGCAGGACTTGCTCACGATGGTGCCCGATGAACACCGTCGATTCGTCAAGAAGATTCTGGCTGATCACAACGTGCCTGAACTACCCGAGGATGAACTCCCTCCGGCCTTGATTGGTTGGACCGAGGCAACTGCTTCGCCACTCATTGACGCAGCGCTTCGTCACCCCAAGGTTCGCCTGATTGCCAATGCCCTTGGAACCCCTCCAGACGAGGTGATTGAGCGGGTGCATGAGTCGGGTCGTTTGATTGCTGCATTGTGCGGTTCACCCAAACAAGCACTCCACCACAAGGACGCGAATGTCGACATCATCATTGCTCAGGGCACCGAGGGCGGCGGCCACACAGGTGATGTCGGTTCGGTAGTTCTGTGGCCACAGGTGATCGATGCCGTGTATCCAATTCCTGTGCTTGCCGCTGGCGGTATCGGCACGGGTCGCCAGGTTGCTGCGGCTCTGGCAATGGGTGCCGAAGGTGTGTGGACGGGGTCCATCTGGCTGACTGTTGAAGAGGCCGATCAGGCTCCTGCTCAGGTTGAGTCACTGTTGGCTGCAACGAGTCGGGACACGGTGCGTTCACGCAGTTGGACTGGTAAGCCCTGTCGCATGCTTCGCAACGAGTGGACCGACGCGTGGGAAGACCCAGCAAACCCAGACCCACTCGGCATGCCGCTGCAGTTCATGGTGACGGGTGAGGCGGTGGCTCGTGGCCACCACTACTCACAGCAGGCCAAAGACGTGAACTTCAACCCAGTTGGTCAGATCGTGGGCACCATGAACAAGGTGCGCAAAAC
>CANJEC010000194.1 GCA_947473395.1 Actinomycetota bacterium
TAGGCCCATCAGCTCGTCAAAAATCTTTCTGCATGTTGCCTCGTCGGCCGGTGAATTCGGGTCCTGTCGCAACGCCTCAAACGCAAGCGCTGGGTCCTGATTGAGAGCCGCGTCAACAATCAAGTTTTGCAGCTCTACCTGAGTCGATATCCAGCCCGCGAGCGGTTCCCCAACCGGGGCCATCGTGTCGGGATGGATCCCCTTTCCGTCGACTAGGGCACCCACCTCGACGATGGCACCCTCTGCAACATCGGGCAGATAGCCCTCATTGGGAACATTCACCGCCAAGATCCGTGTGGGGTCGTCAGTCCACATTGCCGCCACGATGGGGATTACCTCCTCATGAGAATGTCCCATTGCTTGCAGCGGTAACGGAACGCGGGTATTCGCCACCCATGCCGCGGCTTTTTCAGCTCGCACAATAAGGGGTTCATGGAAATCCAACGGGGTGGGCATCCAATCTGCTGCATCCACCGCAAAGGGAAGGTACTCACCAATGTGGCTATCTACAGAACAAGCAACCAAGCCGTACTCACGAACGAGCTGCGTGACAAGCGGTAGGTAATTGAACTCTACGAGTAGCGCCCCGGGAAGAACCCGATCAAGTTGCTGTGCGATGCGCTGTGTGCGCGGAGAAAAATCAAAGAACTGCCGCGAATAGAACTCACGGATCACTGGCATCAGATCTTCGCCCGTTCGCTTGTTTCGAAACTCGGTAAAGAAGGTGAAGTGGTTGATGCCCGAGGCTTTGGCCTCAATATCTGAACGCTTGATGCGCAAGCGACGGGCAAGTCGACCAATGCCCATGGGCATCTCATGGCACATACCAACATTGCGAACCTTCGTGCCACGATTGATTGCCAAGGTCACACGACTCATCGGGTTAGACAGATTGATAAGGAACGCCTCGGGGCAATGCTCCTCAATACTCCTGCAGATGCTCAGCGTGTTCGAGATACTTCGGAGCGAATGGAACACCGCCCCCGGGCCACCGTTCTCGCCGGTGATCTGCCGAGCGCCATAACGGTTCGGAACCTCGAAGTCCTGGCGCCAGTGCTCAAACCTTCCGAACTCGGCACTGCTCAATACAAAGTCAGCCCCCTGGAGTGCTTCGGCCGGATCGGTTGAATAGTCAAGAACCACTGGCGCACCCGCTGCCGCATTGAGTTTGCAGGCAAATCGGTAGGCCCGCTCAAGCCGTTCAGGGTTCACGTCGTGCAGCATCAGGCGGGCCCCGTGCAATCTGGACGTGTGCACGACGTCGTTCACCATGGTTGGACCAAACGACATTCCCCCCGCTCCAACCATCGTAATTTTCGGACCGTGCCGCATGCCTGAAGAGGTTGCCGAGTCGCTCATCTAGGGCAGGCTAATCACTCGGGAGGAAGGATGAGCACTAGATGTGTGACGGGCCGGACTAGTCGTCAGAACCGGCGTTCCCTTGACCCGAGTTGGAACCCCTGTGGCCAGAGGTGCCTTCGGAATCAGTTGAATCCTCTTGACGGTCTTGGCTTCGGTCACGGTCACCTCCATGATCGTCATCTAGATCATCGATTTCGGCAGATGGGGAACCCGAACCCGGGGCACCTGAGTGGTGGCCACTGTCGTCCGGTCCGCTGTGGTGGCCACTGTCGTCTGGCGCACCCGCCTGAGGGACCGTGTTTGTTGGCCCAGCTGGATCTCCGGGCTCTGAGCCCTCAGGGAAGTCGCCTCTGCCTTGATCGGGTGTTCCGTCATCATCTAGAACGGGAGAAGCTCCCGGGGTTTCTGTGGGAGGCAAAGCTGTTACTGCTGTTGTGGGAGTAGTCGAGGTCGAGGTCAACGCAGTAGTAGTACTAGTGGTCGAAGCACTAGTACTAGTTGTGGTTGATGGAGTAGCGGCAGACCTAGCGGAGACACCCGCTTTAGCTCCGACTGCTGTCACACCAATAAGGAGCACTCCTGTTGCAACTACCGCAGCAGTACCGCCCGTACCTAGATGTTTCATCATTCTGTTGAGTTTGTTCATAGCCAAATCTCCGTTTCGGTTGGAAACTGCTTCTGTGAAGCAAGTGAGTTAGACACGTCCAACGGACAACAAAGGTTTGGGTTTCAGAATCTTTTTATGAATCCACCCTCAGGCGGCCACTCTCGACTCGTGCCTTAATCGTTGAGTTGCTCGACCCCGACCCGCCGTCATCTCTTCTAAAGCGCACTTCGATTTCCGTGGCCGAATCTTGCTCGAGTCGCTCGAGTTGCCAACCGGCGTTTGGCGCAGTGGTCACAACTCGAATGCTCGTAGCCGTCCACAGGACTGTTGCAGTACCACCCTCGGCTGACAAGGTTGTCGTGCCACCAACAGGAGCAACCGTCGGTGTGGGGACTGTGGGCTGAGGGACCGGCTCGGGAACAGGCGGCACCTCTGATACTGGTGGCGCTGAACCGGTACCGGGTTCACTTGACGAAGAGTTTCCGGAATCGGCGCTTCCAGATCCGTCGTCTGGAACGGTACTTACCGAGGATCCATCTGAACTCACTGCGGTATCCGGGTTCTCTGGCAGAGACGAGACCGGGAGAGAGGAAACTGGCAGCTCGGAAACTGGCAGTTCGGAAACTGGCAGTTCGGAAATCAGTTCCTCCCTGGTCTGCTCGCGGCGCGAATCATCAGCGACCTGTACAACTTGTCGGCCCGCAGCGCCAGAAAATGCGGACGCTCCTGCCACGACAATAAGCAGCACTGCAGCCACCGAGGCTGTGGCAGACGCTAACTGTCTGTTACGGCGAGCCCTAGTAAACCGAGGCTGTAGCCGCTCCAAGTCACTTCGAGCGCCATCTTGGGCGAACTCAGAGGATTGAAAGCGGTTTCGGAGCTCATCATCAAAATGATCTTCGAGATTCATGGGGCACCTTCTCGATAGTGGTCGTCAGAGTCGGCAGGCCGCAGAATATTCCGTAGTCGTTCGCGAGCCTGATGTAGGTGGTACTTCACTGCTCCGTCGCTGAGCGATAGTGCTGCCGAAACCTCGATCACAGACATGTCATCTAAGTAGTGCAGCACTACAACGGCGCGCTGTTGCTGACTGAGTTCTGCAACTGCTACGGCCAACTCGCTGTCATGGAATTGCATCGAGTCCGACATCTGCTGAGCCATGCGGCTGAGCGGTTCTGGTCTCATCCCGAGCTTGAGCACGGCTCGACGACCGCGGATACGCCGGCGATGGACGTCAGTAGCGCGGTGAATTGCTACCCGTCGCACCCAACCTAGGGGATCATCTAATTGCCCGACCTTTCGCCATCTGACAAACGCTCGCTCAAAAGCGTCGGCTACACAATCTGCAGCAACTTCGGGATCTCCGCAGATGTACGAAACTGATCGCACGAGCCGGCCGTAACCAGCAAGAAAGAGCGCGTCAAAGTCACTCGGTGCGATACGCGCCTGAACCTCGACTCCATCTGCTGACCATTCCAATACAGCCATTCAACACCTAGACACGATGAAGCGGCCTGAAAGGTTTGGGTTGAACGGAAAAACATTCCCCCCCCACCGCCCCGACCATCGCAATTCTCGGACCTTGCCGCATTGCTGAAGAGGCTGCTGAGTCGGTCATCCGTGGCAGGCTGAGCATCTAGGAGGAAGGATGGGCACGGGATGAGAAAGTGGACAGTGCTTGTCGTACTCGCAGCGATTCAGATGCTGTTGTCATTCGACACGATGCTCATGAGCGTTTCGATCTCGGCAATAACCGAAGACTTACAGACCAACATCACTGCAGTGCAAGCAGTCATCACGGTGTACGCGCTCCTCATCGCAGCCCTGCTCATCACCGCCGGCAAACTAGGGGACCACATAGGTCTGCGACGCGTACTAGCCATTGGACTGGGACTCCGAATTCTTGGTGGTTGTATCTCTGCGTTCGCCCCAACAATCCTTGTCTTTGCTGCCGGCGAGTCCCTTATCGAGGCGCTAGGCGCCGTACTCATCATCCCAGCTTCAGTGGCAATTCTGGCCAGCACCTA
>CANJEC010000195.1 GCA_947473395.1 Actinomycetota bacterium
GGCTAGCCACACAACAGCAGTCACCGCTTTGCATTTGATAAAGAGTGAGCGGGCCCCCAGACGGTGAGACAGCGTCGGTGCGTAGGGAATCACGAGTGCAGAGGTCAGCAGCACCGCAGAGACATAGATACCGGTATACACCGCACCGTTGCCGGGGTTGCCCGCAGCATTCGTCGTCCCTGTGGCACCCAAGAATCCTGCAGCTGATCCGGCCACAGAGCAGCCAACGGCCGCCATGTATGCACTAGAGGTTCGCTGCGGAGAACTTGGCAGCCTGACTGCTTCAACGCTCACGCAATGCCTCGTCCTTCATTCGGAACTATGAGTCTGACGCATCTCATGCCCCGTGCCTGCATGTGAAAGTCAGGTCTCGAGAGGGCCGACCAACTCCTCCAAGAGCCGTCGCATCCGATCAAGCTCTAGCTCAACTGCTGCAACACGTTCCTCAAGAGCCTGCTGTTGAGCCTGCTGCTGCCCCTGTGTCACCGAGGCAACAGCGTTGCTGCTTGCCGCCTGAGCGATGGTTTGAGCTGAAGGCGCTCCGGTTAACAGCTGAACCCAGCGCTGGTCTTTTTGGCCGGGTGCTCGATCAAGCTTGCGAGTCATTGCGTCCTGCCGGCTGGCCAAAGACAGGAGGGAACGCTCTACAGCCTCTGCGGAGTCGAATGGAAAGAGTCGCTCCGTTCGAGTCTTTAACTCGTGGGTGGTCTGGGCACCGCGCAGCAACAACACACACAGCACCGCTAGCTGATCGGCAGAGAGGTCCCAGACTTCTTCAACTACCTGGCGGTATTTGGTCGATCTGTTGGACTGACTATGGACAAACCGGACTAAGCCCCTGTCCTTTAGGGCAGCGAGCGTCGCGTCAACCGTTGCCTCTTGATAGGCAACCACCGGGTTGCGTGAGGTGGTCTGGCTACAAGCCCGAGTCAGAGCATTCGTGGTGAGGGGGTAATCGGCCGGAGTGGTGCGCTCCTTCTCGAGCAGACAACCAAGAACTCGTGCTTCAGTTTCTGTTAGCAGCGCAGTCTGAGCAACCGGTTCAGTCTCATTGGTCACCTCGGGTTCAGTCCCATTGGTCACCGCGGGTTCAGTCTCATTACTCACCGCGTCTTCGCTGTCGCTTTCAGAATCTTCGGTGGCAGCGTGCATCTGGGTCATGATCCGCAGGATAATGAAGCGTGGGCTTCAATCCTCATCAAAAGACTCGCAAATCTGCTTGGGACTACCTCTTTGTAGCCTCGGCTCTGCTTGTGGCTGCAGGCCTGCTGCTCTGGGCGTTTCTCGGGTGATGGCGCAACTGGCTATTCGCCGTGGTTGATTTTACGGCCACTGCCGACTGCGAGGTTCGGCGAATACAGCCATATGAGGCGCACAAGCAGTACACCTGCCCCGGCTGCAACAGAGACATCCCAGCAGGCATGGGCCACATTGTGGCAGTTCCGATTGAGGCCCCCGACCTGCGTCGGCATTGGCATCGGGGCTGCTGGGAACGTCGATTGACGCACTACCCCAGGGGTTGAGCTCGCAGGGCCCAATTCACAGTCCCCAATTCAAAGGGCCGAGACAACCACCTGGATTTGGCGACCCATGACTCCTGCGACATCGAATCGCACTGAATCCGGTTTGAACGGAGCCTCTTCTCGCAGCCATTGCGCCGCCAGTCTGCGGAGCTTGCGCTGCTTGGCGGGCCCTACAGCCTCTAGGGGTGTGCCGTAACGCTCAGAGGACCTGGTTTTTACCTCGCAAATGACGACATTGCGGCCCTTAGCCAAAATGATGTCGAGTTCGCCGGATCTGCAACGCCAGTTACGTTCAAGCACGCAGTAGCCGCGATCTAAGTACCACTGCGTTACAAGATTCTCACCGTAGGCACCCAGCTTGCGTGGGTCGAATCTAGAGGTTGACATCTGTTCCCTGTTCGCTGTGCCCCGATCCGCGTTGAAACGCAAGGGGCATGAGTTAGGGGGAAGGAAAACTCAGAACTAAACCTCATCAACTGCAGTTCTGCAACTAGAGCGGAACTGCAGGAACAAGAACGCCAGAAACAAGAACGCCAGAAACAAGAACCCGGCGAACCAGAACTCAGTCGCGCAGTTCTTTGATCTTCGCAGCCTTACCAATGCGATCACGCTGGTAGTAGAGCTTCGCCCGGCGGACGTCGCCACGGGACATGCGCTCGATCTTGTCGATAATGGGAGAGTGCACGGGGAAGGTGCGCTCGACTCCGACGCCATAGGACACCTTGCGCACGGTGAAGGTCTCGTGGATTCCGCTGCCTTGGCGACGGATCACAGCACCCTGAAAGAGCTGCGTGCGCTCTTTGTTTCCTTCGATCACCTTCACGTGAACCTTGAGAGTATCGCCGGGGGCGAAATCTGGAATGTCCTCACGGAGGTTGGGGTGATCGATGAAGTCGGTGGGATTCATGTCTGGTCTCCTAGAACAGCGCTGCGGGTCTGCAGCACCGGAATGCGCAAGTTCGACATGATAGTAGCTGTTGGCGAACAGAAGAAAATGGGGAGCCCACCCCGGTGTCATCAAACGCGATTAGTCAGGCTCTGCTGCAGTCCAGCGCGGAAGGCCCTCAGCCTCTGACTCAAACTCATTCATAAGCGACCGCTCTTTTTCGCTGAGTCCACCCCGTGCCTGAATCAGGTCAGGCCGAACTAGTTGGGTCTTCCACAGCGACTGTGCCTCTCGCCAGCGGCCAACACGTGCATGATCTCCAGATAGCAGTACTGCCGGCACAGCCAAGTCTCGGAACTCTGCTGGTCGGGTGTACTGCGGATGCTCTAGGAGTCCGGTAGAAAACGACTCCTCTTGGGCGGAGTCTGCATTGCCCATGACACCCGGAATGAGCCGACCCACGGCCTCCATGACGACCATGGCAGCGACCTCGCCCCCCGACAGCACAAAGTCGCCGATCGAGAGTTCATCATCGACTAGGTGCTTGCGGACTCGATGGTCAATTCCCTCATAGCGGCCGCACAGCAGCGAAAACCCGCCGCAAGCCGCCAACTCCTGAGCACAGGCTTGGTCGAGTGGCCGACCTCCGGGCCCAAGCAAAAAGAGCGGGCGCGGTGGCTGCTCTTTCTCTACCGTGTCAAAGATTGGACCGGCTTTCAGCACCATGCCCGCACCCCCGCCAAAGGGAGAATCATCCACCGTGCGATGGACATCTTGGGTTGCGGCTCGAAGATCATGCACCCGCAGATCTAACAACCCGTCAGCGGCAGCGCGCCCGATCAGGCTGTGTGCCCCAAACTCCGAAATCATCTCGGGAAAGATCGTTAGAACATCGATGCGCATAGGAGCCTCCGAGCAGCGATACAAGCCTCATCAACACAAGCGTTCATGAGTCGAGCAGTTCAAACAACCCGTCGGGAGTGTCGACGAGGAGCACCCCATCTACTGGACCACCCACAGCAAAGACCACGGGAACCAAAATCCCTGATTCAAGCACCAGCAGATCTGCCGCAGGGTTGTCCATGACTGACTCGATGCGCCCACGGTTTGTGCCATCTGTGGTCTGCACCATGCACCCAATGAGTTCGTGCACCCACATCCCCTCGGGGTCGCTAATGGGAGCAGCGCTCAGCACGGTTCCGCGTGCCTGCTCGGCAGCCTCCCGGGTAGTGCACCCTTGGAACTGAACAATCCATCGGTCTTGGTGTTTGCGAGAACTGACCACGGTCAGGGGGCCGCGGTCGGACTCGAGTTTCGACCCTGGCGCAACGCGCTCAGTGCGATCAGAACTCAAATACACGACGACTTCGCCGCGCAAGCCGTGCGCCTTGGTGATTCGACCTACCTCAAGCAGGCCATTTCCCTCGGAGCTTGGCGCACCCGAAGTTGGCATGGGGGAACTCAGTCGACAAACTCGACGTCGATTTCGACGCCATCTCGTGCTGCTGCAGCGCGAGTCACGATGCGAATGGCAGATGCCATGCGTCCACGTTTTCCGATGATGCGTCCC
>CANJEC010000196.1 GCA_947473395.1 Actinomycetota bacterium
AGAGCGAATCGCATCGATTCGGGCGGAGTCTTGGTGAAGCCATTCGCGATACACGTCTTGCAGTCCGTGACGCTCAGGGCCGTCGTAGAAGAACTTGCTGACAGCTAATTGTGGGCCATCGGGTGGAACGGGGGTCGGTCGAGTGGAAAACCGCTTATCGCAGGCCGTGTCGATCCAAGCGTTTCCATCGATTCCTACAACTACGTTGTTGCGACCTTTCACCCATCGCTCGAGGGCAGCGTAGGTGCGAAGCTTTCGCTCGATTCGCATCGCCCTGTCCTCGCCCTTGCCGGCCGAATGTGGAGGGTGAGCGGCCACCACTTCAATCACCGATCCGTCAGGCATCTGGACCTGAGCCCACAGCAGCGACTCAACAAGGGGGGAGCGAGGCGTCTCCGAATCTGGTCAGATCTGACTTGCTATCAGGGGCAAGCTCAGCCGACGGGATCAGGCCTTGATTCTCAAGGATTGCGGCAGTAGCGAGCACGTCGATCAGCCAGTGGAAGTTTCCATCGGTAACCACCACGCTGCAGGACTCGCTGATCCTCTTGGTCTCCGGGTCCCAGACGACTGCACTCAGAGTGGACTGCATGTTTGCTATTGCGATCACGGAACAGGGGTCTGTTTCGGGGTCAACGTCTACTACGACCTCCGTTGAGATCCGCACCGTCGTGCAGTCCATAGAGCTATCTGACCAAACAGGACTTGCCGTGATTCGCTGAGCTAGCCGATAGCTCCACCAGGTGAAGCCTCTCTCCTCGGCTACCGACCAGAGATCGTCCACTTGCAAAGCTTCAAATAAGGCAGCTACTGATCGACTGCCAAGGTCGTCTAATTGGTTCATGACCATCCCCGGTCCAAGAGTCTCATTCTGACAGATTCACCGTCTGGAACCCGCCAGATTTAAACGGGGGCTACGATCCCGGCATGGGAGAAGGTGATCTGAGTTCGGAGCAGCTTCGCCGCGACATCGAACGCGCTGCTCGATCAAGGAATCTTCAAGCTCGTCTCGCTGCTGAGGATGCGCAGAAGTCCCAACTCAAGGGGCAGCAGAAGAGGCGCATCAAAACTCTGAATCGCAAGACCCAGTTGCAAAAATATCTTGGCCCGGTTCTCGCAGTTGGACTAGTGGCCGTGGTCATTTGGATGAACTATTCAAACAACGGTTCAATGGTGGCTTCTCCGCAACGTCCAGAGAACTATCCGCCGCAGGATTTGTCTGTGTCGGACGAGCCGCTGGGCGTTCCTCCGGCTGCACCGAACCCATCGGGTCCTTACGAGTTTCTGATGAAGCAGCCTGAGGGCGGTGGCCCCGTTGCGTGGGATCCTTGCCGGCCTGTTCGCTATGTGGTGAATTCAACAGGAGCGCCTGCCGGGGCTAGCGCTCTCGTAGCAGAGGCAATCAGTCGGACTGCGGCTGCAACCGGATTGCAGTTCGAGGACGCTGGATTGAGCGACGAGCCGTGGACCAAAGACAGGGATCCGTATCAGCCTGATCGCTACGGCGACCGTTGGGCTCCGGCGCTGATTTCTTGGTCCACAGCCTCGGCAGTACCTGGCTTAGCGGGCTACATCGGTGGACTGGGAGGAGGAGTCCCTCGTCCCGACCTACAGACTGGTGAGTTGGCATACGTCAGTGGGGGGCTTGTCCTTGACTCAGAAGATCTTGGTCCTCGTATAGTGCAGCCCGGAGGCCCAGATGCTGTGCGCGCTGTAATCCAGCACGAACTTGGCCACATGGTGGGCCTTGATCACGTAGCTGACCCCGCCCAGTTGATGTTCGCCGGAGGCTCGACTTCGTCGCCGATCGATTGGGGTGCTGGTGATTTGGCTGGCCTTCACGCGCTTGGCACTGGAACCTGCCTACCTGAGCTCTAGCTAAGCGCTTGTGGGTGGCAGGTCTGGAGTCATGACCCAGCCTTCGGGGCCTTCTGTGAGCACCACCGAATGACGAGTTCCCGGTTGTCCGGCATCTGGCCCAAACCAGCCTCGCAATAGCTCCGGTAGAGCATTCCCTTCAACCTCGTGCCGGGTTGCCACGTTCAGCGCTATCTTCACAAACCTGCCGGCGTATTCCTCGCCGTTGGCGCTAAAGGGCACCTCCCCAAGAGGCAGCTCCGGGTTGAGGGTGCGGTCGTATCGCAGAATCGGAGAGCCACTGCTGTGGCTAACTCTGCATCGCACGCTGCCGGACTCGGCCGCTTTTGGCCGCAGCAAATAGTCAGCTAAACGCCAGTCCACAATCTCGGCAACCATTGCGTCAAAGGCATCGCCATCTTCTGTGGCAACGTCAAACGTGGGGACGAAGTCATCGCCGCTATAACGAAATAGGGCTCCCGCTCCAGCGGCTGCGCCGAGTCCCGTTGCGCTAACGCGTTCGCTGTCAGCAGCATCGCTGTCACCGCCTGACCCGCCAACTTTGGCTAGGTGATCGAGTGGCCACTTGCGCCAGAACTTGCTCCAAGCCTGCAGGGTTGCGTCGACCGGAGACGGCATCGCCTTGCCGGTTGTGTCGGCCACGAGTCGAGGGTCGCTAGCAACAATGCGTTGCGAACGCTCCGCTAGCGCATCCACGCTCATCCCGGTGCGCAGATTCCCCGTGGCGAGCAAAGCCTTCAGGGCAACCAACTTGTAGGACTTCGTGAAGCTCTCTTTTTCGAGTCGCTCAAATACCGAGCGGTACTTCCCCCACACTTGCGACTCTGCATCTTCTAATAGGCCGGCATGCCCAAGCAGGCCAAACCATGCACCGTGTTGCTTCTTTGCTGTAGCGGGGTTGTAGCCGGCGGCAGCTGCTTGCGCTGCAGTGGGTCGGCCCTCGTGTTCGGCTGCGTACTCGGTGCAGAACTGCTCAAGCGCAGCACTTGTGCGCAGACTCGTTCCCGCTACCTTCTTGTCCGCCAACATGGTGAGCAAGTCAATCGACTCAACATCAAAGGTGATTGAGCAACCGGCCGGTAAGTCCCATTCACCACTCCGCAATGTCTGCAAAATCATCTCGTTGGAAGCATCCCCTGCTTCGCCCATGCCCAAGAGCACTCTCGGATGCAACAAAAAGCTGCTGTGGTTGCCCACAAAGTCAACGACGCGCAGGTGATCCTTACCTTCGCTCAAACGCAGGCCACGCCCGAGTTGTTGCAAGAACACCACGGGGGATTCAGTGGGCCGCAACATGAGCACCGAGTCAACCTCGGGCACGTCAACACCCTCGTTGAACATGTCGACGGAGAACACCACTTGCAGTTTCCCCGACCGCAGATCAGCAAGTGCGTCTCTGCGATCGCTCGACCCAGGTTTGGAGTGAACAGCTGCGCACTTCACCCCACGCTCGGTAAAGAACTGGGCCATAAAATCTGCGTGCGTCACCGCTGAACAAAACCCCAGTGTGCGTTCCCCGCAGAGCGACTCCCACTCATCAAAGGCCTGCTGAGCGCGCTGCTGAGTCTCAATTCGCGTCGCTAACTGCGCAGGGTCGAAACGCCCGTTGCGCCACGGAATCCCCTCGTAGTTCGCAACGTCCTTAATGCCCCAATACCTAAACGGCACCAGTTCGGATCGTTCGATTCCCTCAATGAGTCCGCACTCAAAAACCAGGTTGTCGCCGCACAGCGCCAACAGGTCAGCGCCGTCGGTGCGCTCCGGGGTTGCGGTGAGCCCGAGCAAAAACCTTGGCTCAAAGTAACCGATCACCTTGCGGTAACTGCTCGCCGCGGCATGATGAAACTCGTCCACCACGATGTAATCAAACTCATCTGCAGCAAACTCATCAAGGCGCCGAACCAGAGTCTGCACCGAAGCAAAAACCACATCAGCCTCGGGCTGTTTCTCGGCGCCCATATACAAACCAAGTTCGGCATCAGGGCGAACTTGTCGGAACACGTCACGGCTTTGCCGCAGAATCTCTTCACGGTGCGCAACAAACAGCGTGCGACCAAACGCTGCCGAGTCAAATGCCCCCAACCAGGTTTTGCC
>CANJEC010000197.1 GCA_947473395.1 Actinomycetota bacterium
CCGTTCGACAAACCGTTCAACTTCTCTGAGAAGTGCAATCTCGGGGCCCTTGCCGCCAAGGGTGAGATTCTGTTGTTCCTCAATGATGATGTTCAGGTAATTGATGGCAACTTCGTAGAGGTTCTGGTTGGCTTTGTGCGCGAAGCTGATGTTGGCGCTGCGAGCCTGCGCCTGCTGTTCGAGGATGGTCGAGTTCAACACGCCGGCCATGTGTACCTCGGCGGAAACCCTGGTCACCTGATGTTCGGTCAGATGCCAACTAGTGATCGAAATCGCTTGGCTCTCTCGCTTGACCGGGAAGTGGCTGGAGTGACCGCTGCATGTATGGCGATTCGGGCCGAGGTCTTTGAACAAGTCGGTGGGTTCAGCATGGTTTTTGCTGGCAACTACAACGATGTTGACTTGTGCCTCAAGCTG
Organism: Actinomycetota bacterium; assembly: GCA_947473395.1. GTDB lineage: Bacteria > Actinomycetota > Acidimicrobiia > Acidimicrobiales > Microtrichaceae > IMCC26207. The sequence goes on from CANJEC010000197.1 coordinate 418, forward strand.
CGACGCGAGGGGTATCGAATTATTGTCTCGGCACAAGCCACGATGTATCACTTTGAGTCAATCACGCGCGATCCCACAGTGGGCGAGGGTGAGCTCGCAGCGTTACGGCAGCGGTGGTCAACCGAGCTGAGCTCAGACCCTTATTACAACCCCAATTTTGATCAGCGCTTTGATAATTATCCGCACCCGGTCATGTACCCAACCAAGTACCAGTTCCCAAAACTGTCCCGCTCTGTCTTGCGAGGGACCCTCCATAGAGGGTCTGACGCATAACAGAGCGGGGTTTTTGGGGTGGGGGGTGAGCCGAAGGCTCCATCAAGTAGGAGTGCGCCTTCGGAGCCGACGTCTACGGTGCCCTCAGATGGGTAGCCCTACTGCCGTTACTTTGTGGGAACGCTCAGACTTGCTGCGATCTGATTGAGTTGTTCGGTGAGATGCACGGTGAGTTCGCGCACCTCGTCTCGAACGGAATCTATGGACTGCACCGAGTCGCGCAGTTCCTCGACCTGTATCCGGGTCTGTTCCATAGCCTGCTCAACTTGGTCGATCCGCTCTAGGAGAGCAGGCAGCGACCGAACTGATCGGATTGATCCGAGAGTCTTTGAAAGGCCGCTCTTTGGGGTAGTAGTCATCCTGCTCCTGAGGCCGCGTCGGTGTTCCTTCGAAGGAGTGTTGCAGCGGATCACATCTTAGAGGCTCATCGCGGCCAGAATGAGACCCGTGCAAGTACTCATCCTCACCACATCCGCGCGAGCGGCTTGGTACACCGTTGCCAGGCAAAGCGTGCTGCGCGAGCACCCAGAGGCTGTTATTCGCCCTGTTTATTCAGATGGCCGCTTGTTGACCCAGCCCACAGAGGGGTCGATCCGCCCACAGAATCTGCAGATCGGGCCAGTTCGATATGCGGACTTGGTCCTAGCTTGGGGTCCGCGACAAGCAGCATGGGCTGCGTTGCCGTGGATTCTTGAGGAGCTTGTCGAACCTTCAGTATTTGCTGAGGGCCCCGTGATTGTCCTGTCGGATTCTGTCCAAATTCTTGGCGAACTCACCGTCATCTTGGATCTCGCATCGCGTGGGCGTCCTGCCGCTCGCGCCGCGCATGTGGATCAGGTCACTTCCTTGCCTTGGGGCGGCTGCCTGCCGGGGTGCATTGCAGTGTGCGAAGCAGAAGGTGAACTCCTGACTTGGTGGAAGAGTCGCACACTCGAGGCACTATCAAGTTCTGAGTCTTTCGTTGAGCTCGAAAGAAACTGGCTGTGGCGCGACATGCCCTCCGGTGAGTCACTTGCCCTGATCACCGATCCTGCATGGCGATTGAGCGCAACCACAACTCATGAAATTCAGATAGGTAACAACGACGAGGGATTCACTGCGGATACTCAGCCGCTGGTCTTGATCGACATGGATGGGTTTGATCCAACGAGGCCATGGTGGTTCTCGGAAGAGGGCCAGACTCCGCAACGCATGCTGAGTGAATCACCGGGGCTGCGAAACCTGGCCCATGGTGTTGCAGACCGATTGATGAGTGCTGGATGGGCGGGTTCTGAACAAGAAGTAGTTGGGCCTCTCGCTGGGCTAGAAGTGACTCCCCAGATGCGCAGCTGGTACCGGGCGCTTCTTGCCCCAGTGTGCGCTGCTAGTCCAAACTCGGCACGGCCTGCTGCTTCCCGTGAGGTGCGCCCAAACCTTCCCCCAAACCCGTATGTATCTGGAGAGGTCGCAGCCTTCGTAGAGCAACTTTTATCAGCCGATGGTGCGGCGGTGACTGGCATCTCGAACGCAGCTGATGCAGCCATGGCAAAGCGTCCGGACTTGCAAGCTGCCTTTCCTTCGGTCAGATGGTCAGATCGGGACCCGTTTATTCACTGGATGTGGACCCACGGCCTCAACGAAAATGACTCCTCGCTAGCACTCCTTCCAGACTTCCCGCGAGTGGTTCGCCAAGATGTAGTCGCAACTGGCGCTCGACCATTTGGGGTGAATCTGGTTGGCTACCTGTCTGGCGAACTTGGCCTCGGTGTTGCTGCACGCCGGATGATTGCCGCAATCGAAGCTGCAGATATTCCCTGCGCCACCGTGAGTTACGACCGGACAAGCAGTCGGCAACGCAAGCCGGCAGAGCGAGTGGTCGACGCTCCGTATCGATACAACTTGTTGCTGATTACCGCGGACCAACTCCCATTTTTTGTGGAGGATGTCGGGCTCGGATTTTTTGCCGATCACTACAACATTGGCCTGTGGTATTGGGAAACCGATGTGCTCACCCATGTGCAGATCTCTAGCTTTGCTTGGGTGGATGAAGTCTGGGGTGCCACGCAGTATCTGTGCGATGTGTTCGATGCCTATGGCCGCGTGCCGGTTCGATATATGCCAGTTCCGCTGGTGTTTGAAGACCCACAAATTGTTGCTGGAGATCGAGAGCGTTTAGGCCTTGACGACCGATTCACGGTGCTGTTCTCATTCGACTTTCTCTCTGTAGTTGAGCGAAAGAACCCGATGGGGCTCATTGAAGCCTTCTGTAAGGCGTTTGAACCAACCGACGGAGCAAGGCTCATCCTGAAAAGCATCAACGGGGATATGTTCCCCGACAAGCTTGAACAACTCTTAGATGTAATCGCGAACAGACCTGATATTGACCTGTGGGATACCTACTTGTCTGCCCGCGATCGTTTGGCGCTCGTGAAGCTGGCAGATTGTTATGCCTCGTTGCATCGCTCCGAAGGGCTCGGTCTGACCATGGCCGAGGCAATGGCACTTGGCACCCCCGTCGTTGCAACTGCGTATTCAGGAAATCTTGACTTTATGGACGACACCACTGCGCTGCTCGTGCCAGGAACCGAGGTGCTGATTGGCGATGGCCACCTGTACCCCGCAGAGGGCCACTGGATGAACCCCGACCTAGATGTAGCCGCCGCACATCTGCGACGACTTTTTGACGATGTTGAACTGCGCGAACAAATCAGCAGGGATTCATCTGACGCGCTACGAAAGTTTAGCGTTCAGCAGGTTGCGGGTCTGATTTCAGCCCGTCTTGAAGAATTGCACCAAGGCCAGTGAAAGAGTCAATCAAGAAAGCGGCTCGTACCGTTCTGGGTCCGGCTTTACGCCGGCTCTCGCAAAGATTCGAAGCAATGCAACACACCTTCAACCAAGTAGGAGCATCACAGGAGTTGATGCAAGCTCACTTTGATCAACTCACTGGCGGATTCAGTTGGTGGGCGCAACAGTGAGGGCGAGTACCTCTGATGGTTTCATCCATTCGAGGGTTTGTCGAGGCCGATTGTTGAGCTTGTACGCGAACGCGTCGAGATCGGCCTCGGTGAACACGGAAAGGTCGGTGCCTTTCGGCATCCACTGGCGCAGGAGTCCGTTGGTGTTCTCGTTCGAACCTCGCTGCCAAGGCGAGTGAGGATCACAAAAGAACACCTGGATCCCAGTATCGATTGTGAACTGCCGGTGCTGGGCCATCTCGGTGCCCTGGTCCCACGTGATCGACTTCACCAAGTGCTCGGGCAAAGTCTTGATTTTCGCTGTCATGGCGTCGCGCAC
>CANJEC010000198.1 GCA_947473395.1 Actinomycetota bacterium
CCGTCTGGTTGTCATGTTGCTTCGCCCTCAACGACTTCTGTAGGCCCTGACAATAAGCGCCCGAGTAGTGGCACCGAGACTATGCCTTCAAGCCAGGCGTAGCGCAGACCAACCTTGGGTAAGTCTGCAGGATCTGCATAGATCAAGACTCTCGGGAGCCAAGTGGGTTGGAACTTCTCGTTGAAGTCCCGCAGCGCACGAATCTGATAGTAGGGATTTAGCAGGTCAACGAGTCTCCTCAAGAACCTATTCCCGCGCGTCAACTGAACATCGTTATCCAACAATCTGCCAAAGGCGGCAAAGTTGAGCGACAACCTCACCACGCCTAGTTCACGAAGTTCCTGCACTGTGTGAGCAATCAAGTACTCAGTTAGACCGTTGGCCGCATCAGGGCGCCTTCTCATCAGGTCAAGCGTCTGCCCCGGAGCGAATCGCTCAGTGACTGCACTTGTAGGTACCAGTCGCAAAAACCCTGCTGGTTCTTCAGAGCCATCGGGGTTGATCTGCCAGGCAACAGCTAGGAGTCGGTTCGATCGAACGGCTGAAACATCGGAACTCATACTCATGGTGTATCCGCGCTCATCTTCACCCTGACGCCAGAGCAGACTGATCTGATTCAGTGCCGATACAAGTGCAGGAGAAGCCGAATCCTCAGTGATGAGTCCAAAGCGGTGGGACTGTTCAGCGCGGCGCACTGCTTGGCGAACCGGTGCCATCCCCTCGGCTTCTAGGGAAAATGTTCGGCAATCCAAGATCGCCTCGTCACCAAGGTAGAAGCTCCTGAATCCGCGCTCTGCGTAGAGCGGCACATCCACTTCTCTGGCGGCCAAGAACGCCGGCTGCCACCCATGATGTTGGCAATGAAGAATGAACTCATCAACCACTAGAGGGATGGAGGCATCCTCGCCGATCGGGTCGCCCGAGACCAAAGCGAATCCACCCAGATACCCATACGCAACCATGGCCAAACCATCAGAGGAGAAAAAATAACTCTTGTCATCTCGGCATGCGAACGGAGCGAGGGTGTCCCAGCCGAACTGCTCAACCATTGCAGCAGCTCGCTCGCGGCCCTCTCCTACCCGACCGCGCACTGCCGGCCGAAGGAGCAGCCACAGCAACAACAACAGTCCCAATGCCCCCAAGACTTCCAGCGAGGCCGGAAACAGTCTTGCAAACCGTCCCGAGTACTCATAGGGCTGCTCGCCGCCGACTAGCCCCGCTGTGACCGCCCAGAACGAATCGCTCAAGTTGATAGCTGGAGAGAGTGTGCCCTGCTGAGCCCACAACGCAATCAACCCATACACATAGACCAACAGAAGAAACCGCGGAATCATACGAGCAACGCGGAGCAGTGATGGCGGGTCTGCAAGTCCGGTGAATTCATTGCGAGTGAGTAACAAAATCACGATCATGATCAGCGAAGTCGTCAATGCAACGGCCTCGCCACCGCGAGCAATGCTGACCCCAGCAGACAGGGCAAACAACACCAGCGACAAGGTCCAAGCGCGGCGTTTGCCTCGAAGGAGTTGCCCCGACAGCAATACCATGCAAGAGCCGAATCCCACCGCGAGCACAGCCGTGTCGAGCACCAGGGGCAGGGGAGAAATCAGCTCGTCTAGCAACAACGTGCGCGCGCTAATGGCCGGCACCGCACTCAGCATGGTGAGCACACCTACCAGGCTGGTCAGCATCGCTACCACCCGCACCAGCCCCGACAGCCTGACTGCAGCCACTTGGGCCCCAGGCTCCGTTGCAGTAGGAAGCGGCGCTGTCGGAACCAATTCAGATCTGCGGTGCGAGCCCTGTTGAGCGGTGTTCTGCGAGCGCAATGTTGGAAACAGAATCACGTCGCGGATCGAACGTGAATTGGTGAGCAACATAACGAGGCGGTCAACCCCGATGCCAAGGCCACCCGTTGGAGGTAAGCCCCGGTCCAAGGCCTCTACATAACTCTGATCAAGGGAGCCGCTGTGGTCAGTCTCTTCACCTACGGCTTGAGCAGAAGACCGTCCAACGGCGAACCGTTCACGCTGCTCGACGGGATCATTTAGTTCGCTATAGGCGTTCGCAAGTTCCATGCCCCCAACAATGAGTTCAAAGCGCTCCGTGATCGAGGGGTCCGTCCTGCAGTGCCGAGCCAAGGGAGATGTCTCCACAGGGTGACCCGTCACGATGGTAGGCAAGATCAGTTTGGCCTCGACGCGATCCTCGAATACTGCAACAAGACATCTGCCAGAGCCCCAAGCCTCATTGCATCCCAAGCCCAAGCGAGCAAGAGCAGCCCGCGCGTGAGTCACCTCCATGTTCGCTTCGATGCGCTCACCGGTGTGCTCGAACACCAACTCAGACATAGATGCCTGTCGCCAACGCAGCGCCAAGTCAATCTCTTCACCAGAAGGGATCTGCACCACCGTTGATCCCAGAGCAGCAAAGGCAGCCTGAACCACGAGGTGCTGAACGAGTTCCATCATGTCGGTGTAATCCGCGTATGCCTGATACACCTCGAGCATCGTGAACTCGGGATTGTGCTTCGCACTCATCCCCTCATTGCGAAAGACTCGGCCCAACTCAAAGACACGGTCCATACCGCCAATCACGAGTCTCTTCAGGAAGAGTTCCGGCGCAATCCGCATCATCAAGTCTTGGCCTAAAGCATTGTGCCGGGTCACAAATGGTCGCGCCGTCGCTCCCCCGGCATCGGCCGCAAACACAGGGGTTTCCACTTCAAGAAAACCCCGGGCCTCGAGGGCAACACGAATGCCAGAAATGGCCTCTGATCGCATCGTGAACACCGTGCGACTCTGCAGGTTTTCCATCAAGTCAGCCTCGCGATACCGCGAGCGATGCTCAACCGATCGGGGTCGGCCGCGCTTATCGCCAGGGGCTACCAATGATGCCGAGAGCAACTCGAACTCTTTCACGCGAACAGACAGTTCACCCGTTCGAGATGCGACAATCTGGCCCGTCACTCCAATGAGATCACCTCGGCGCGGAGGCTGCACGCGGGGATGAGAATCGCACAGCAATTGCAGCTTGGCCCCACCAGACTCAAGCGTTACAAACCAAATACCGCCATGATCTCGTAGCAGTAAGACTCGTCCCGTGAGACTGACTCGGTCCTCGGACTCTGCCAAGGCGGGAAGGTCCGCAAACTGTGTACGCAATTGTTTGATTGAGGTGGTTGCATCGAAGCGGGCGGGGTAGGGGTCCACTCCAGCGCGCCGCATGCACTCAAGTTCAGCCAACCGCGCAGCGCGCCAACCCAGGGGGGCCCGTGGCAACTCACCCATGTTCAGACACCCAAGAAAATCGGCACCCGGCTCTTGGGCCGTCCAATGATTGCCCGATCGCCCTTCAGCAAGATGGGCCGTTGAAGTAAAGCCGGATGTTCAAGCAATACGGCAAGCACTTGCTCACGGGTTTCAACCATCTGATCGGTCAATCCCAATTTTTTGAAGTTGGCATCACGGCGGACAATGTCCGTGGGCGGATCTTCCAACTTGTCCAGAATCTCGTTGAGCTGTTCCTCTGTTGGGCGCTCGGCCTTGAGCATGTATTTCACGACCTGGTAGTCAACCCCGGCCTGTTCGGCCTGCTCAACTGCGTACTTCGAGGTGCTGCAGCCCGGGTTATGAAAGATGGTGACCTGACTCATGGCTCTCAAGCTAGCTTGCCCGTTCCCGATCGGACTGATCTGGCCACTCTTCGGATGTGAGCCAACCCATGCGGCCAGTTCCCCAAGGTCAAACTGCTGCTCGCAGCCGGGTACCCTCGGGCAATGTCTTCCGTCACGCCCTCGCCAGCAGTAGCCGGTGGGGACGGTAATGGGGGAAGCGCCACGTTGGCTCAGGGGCCCGGCTCCTCGGCCACACCGCTTGGCATGGCTGCTGCGGTAGCCGCTGTGTGTGCATGGGGACTTGGCAACACCATCATTGCGGCGATCCCAATGACTGGGACGGCGA
>CANJEC010000199.1 GCA_947473395.1 Actinomycetota bacterium
AGGGCGCCTACTGATTCATACAGACAAGGGGATGCTGACATGTCGCATGATGTGATCATTACTGGTGGAACCGTGGTCGACGGTACGGGAGCTGCAGCTCGCCGTGCCGATGTCGCCATCGACGGAGATCGAATCACGAAGATCGGTGAACTCTCATCGGCTGACCTGAGCGGCGCCGGACGAGTGATCGATGCCACTGACCGCTTGGTAACGCCAGGCTTTGTTGACCTGCACTCGCATCTGGATGCCCAGATTGGCTGGGACCCAACGATGTCCTCCTCTTGCTGGCATGGGGTGACCTCGGTAGTGATGGGCAACTGCGGCATGACTTTTGCTCCAGTGCGACCTGGTCAGGGGGAGCTTCTGGCCACGGCCATGGAGTCAGTGGAGGACATTCCAGCTTCTTGCATTCTGGCCGGGCTGCCTTGGGATTGGGAGAGTTACGGCGAGTACCTAGACACCATCTCGAGGTTTCCGCTGGGGCTCAACGCAGGCGGCTACGTCGGCGACGTTGCGGTGCGCTTTTACGTCGCGGGCGAGGCTGCCTGCGAGCCGGACTTTCAAGCCACTGAACAACAACTGCAAGAGATGGCAGCCGAAGTTGAATCTGCAATGCGGGCTGGAGCATTTGGCTACTCAATCTCTCGCAGCTTGTTTCATCGAGTCCCTGATGGCCGCAACGTGCCAGGTACCTGGTCGGACCCTGCTGAGTTTTTTGCGATCGCAGCTTCGTTGAAAACACTCGGCCGGGGAGTACTTGAAAGTGCGCCCCGCTACAACCTAGAAAATCTGCCTGGATCACGGGTGGCAGAAGAACTCGCATGGATGGCCGAGATCAGCCGTGTGTTGGGACGACCCTTTAGCTTCAACCTTCAGCAGATTCGTTCACTCGGGCAGCATTACCGTGAGGTGCTGGAGTTGGCCACGCAGGCAAATGCCACGGGCTCTCAACTACGACCGCAGATCACGCCTCGCAGCGTGGGCGTGTTGTTCAGTTTCGCCGCCAACACGCTCATTGATGACTTGCCAAGCTTTCAACAACTTCTCGGTTTGGATTTGGCCGGGCGCCTAACGGGCATTCGCGATCCCCAACTTCGGGCACGTTTGATCGAAGAAGGCAGTTCCAAATCGGTGGATCCGTTCGAGATCATGTTCTTGATGCCAGCCGACGGCAGCGCTCGCTATGTGTACAGCGAAGAGGATTCGCTTGCGGGAATTGCGCGCCGAACAGGTGTCACGCCAGTGGAGGCGTACCTCCATGCCATGGACCAATCTGATGGTGCAGCCATTGTGAATTGGCCCGTGATGAATGAGCAAGAAGACGCAATCAGAGAGATGGTCTTATCGCCCGTGAGCATTATGGGGTTGGCCGATGCTGGGGCGCACGCCACTCAGATAATGGATGCTTCACAGCCCACGTATTTCCTGTCGCACTGGGTGCGCGATGAGCAGGTCATGAGCATCGAAGAGGGCATCCGTCGTTTGACCTCGGATACTGCTTCCTTTATCGGGTATCGCGATCGCGGCGTAGTCACCGAAGGTGCATTTGCCGACCTCAATGTGATTGACCTAGAGGGCTTGGCGCTTGAAGTCCCCGAGATTGTTCATGATTTCCCCGGGGGAGTGCCGCGGTTTGTGCAGCGGGCACGCGGCATTGACCACACCATTGTGAACGGCCAGCCATTTATGGACCATGGCGTTCATACTGGCGCGCTCGCTGGGCGGGTGTTGCGCAGTACTGACTGATCTGGCGCTGGACTGACTGAGTTGGCGCTGGCCGACTCACGACTGCTCAGGCCAAGTACAGGCCTCGTGCGTAGGAGTAGCCGAGGAACGCCAGCATCGTGCCGCTCACAGCCCAGACGCCCGTTCGTAGCCAGACGGGCCGCTTACTCAGCCACTCGCCAGCGACGGCTACCACGGGAAAGGCTGGAATCAAATAGCGTCCCAAGCCGTAGAAATCCTTGCTCGAGATGACAGGGATGCCAATGAGCACAATGCAGAACGCACCGTAGCCCCAACCAAAACGGCGGATCACTTTGGGTACAAGCAAAACAGCGCCGACGGCAAGGAAGCCGTGCAGCAGCATTCCGCCGGTCTCCCGAGTCAGCCCGACCTCTCTCAATCCGGCGATCACGTTGAGCTTGAACCAAGTGGCTGGGCCGGGCTTGTGGTCCCAGCCGGGGGCACTCTCTGCATCGGCAAAAGCAAAGGGGGTGCCCTCTGTCTGCCACAAAAATCCCATGTACATCAGCGGTCCGAGTAGGGAGAGCAGAACGCCGGCATCTTTGGGTTTGAGTTTTCGGAATTGAATTGATCGGGGGAAATGCAGCCACAGCAGAGCCCGCCGCCAGTGGGGTTCGATGCTTGTAGATGCACTGTGGCCCGGCGAGTCGGATCGGCCTTGAGTGTCGGATCTTGCCAGCATTGGCAGAAAGGCCTGTCGCCGCTCGAGGGCCATCACCAAGAGTCCGGCAACCACGGCTAGGCCCATGGGGCGACCGGCCGCTGCAAAGGCGCCAAGCAGTCCAGCGAGCACAGTCTTGTCTCGTTCAAGCAGCATGAATGCGCCGATGGCACATGCGGCGAAGAGTGCATCGCCGTATACCGACCACTGCATGTACCAGGCGTAGGGGAAGAGCAGCAAGGTGATGACTGCGGCGATTGAGGCCATGCGAGTCATGCGATCTTGGCACCACCGCGCCAGCAGAGTGATGGTCGCAAACCCACTGAGCCAGGTGATGATGAGGCCAGCGTCGTACTCATCGTTAGTGAGCAGGGCGAGCCCACGAATTGCCATGGGGTAGGAGGGCCAAAAAGCAACGGCCCGCTGCTGACCAGCGGTAAAGCTGTAGCCGTTGTGAGCAATGCGGTAATACCAGTTGCCATCCCACCTGACCCACTGCCCGAACCAACCAACCCCGGGCTCAAACTCTTGCCGCCCAATTGCTATCTGATGGTCAATAGCTAGCCTGCCAAGCAGGAGCAGGACTGCAGAGACTGCAATGAAACCCAATGCTGCAACTGCCAAGACAGGAATTTGCCGGGGGCCCGCAGGGGCTTCGGGGTCAGCTGAGTCTGAGGGAAGCGACACGGATAGCGAATGTACTCCCTTGCAGAACTTGCCGGGGAAAACGGTCCGCCTTGTGGCCCAGAGATTTGAGAACCTTTGGGCGAGTTCTTTGGCTACTCTGTCGCCACCAACACACACCTAGCTGCCGAGGTTGAACCCCCAACATGAAACTCGAAGACGTAGACCTGCTGGACTTGGATCGCTTTGCGCGTGAAGAGCACCACGAAATGTTCACTGTGCTTCGAGCCGAGGACCCAGTTCACTGGACGCCCGAACCCGACGGGCCTGGCTTTTGGTCGATCACCAAACATGCCGACGTGCAGCTCGTCAATCGCGATACCGATGGCTTCAGCGCCGAAGCCGGCGGGATCACGCTGCTGGAATCATCCACTCTGGACGAGGGGATGGACATGCGCGGCAAGATCATGGTGATGACTGACCCGCCACGCCATACCCGCTACCGATTGCTGGTCAACAAAGGGTTCACGCCCAGAATGATCGGGCTGATCGAAGCTCACTTGGAGTACCGGGCTGAGCTACTTGTGGACTCGGTGATTGAGCGCGGCGAATGCGAGTTTGTCACTGAGCTCGCCGCCGAACTGCCCTTGCAGGCAATCGCAGACATCATGGGTGTGCCTCAGGAAGAGCGGCACCTGATCTTTGATTGGTCGAACCGTTTAGTGGGATCTGATGACCCTGAATACAACCAAGACCCGGAGGACAAAGCCGACGCGCTCGTAGCGGCGACGGAGCTGTATATGTTCGCGAGCGCACTCGGTGAAGCCCGCCGGACTGACCCTCGTGACGACGTTGTGACCAAGCTCATCAATGCCGAAATTAACGGCGACAAGTTGACTTCAGAGGAGTTTGAGCTCTTCATC
>CANJEC010000200.1 GCA_947473395.1 Actinomycetota bacterium
CACCAAAGCCCCAGCATCAACCAAACCAACCGTGAACCGGGCGTTCCTCAACACAACGAAGCGGAGAAAACCCGGTGAGGCAACGAATACCCCTTCCCGGAGGTTTTGACATGAGGCAATACGCCTAGCGGTTTTTCGCTGGTTCTGAGCGGTCAGATTGGTACCGGTTGTCTAGTTCGGCCCTGCGAGGCTGTCGCTCCAATGGGAGTGCGGCTGTTGAACGAACCTGACTGCAAATAGCGAAACGACGAACGAACGTCAGGGATCTGAGGTCTGTTGCAGGTTCTCAGTGTGCATGTACCTCTGGCAGTCAGTTTGGTCCAAAATATTCCCACACCAGAAGCACAAAGCGAGCGAGGGGTGTAGTTCTATCTGCAGCGTCTAGAAATAGGGGACGTGCGACTTTGGTGTGTCGGATTTTGTTGCGAGGACAGCGGATAGGTGCGAGTAACTGTTGCGTTCACGATGCCCACGAGCACTAAGAGCACTACGGTAAATCTAGCTATGAGCAACCCGAAACCTGAGTCGAAGAGAACCTGCCAGCGCTGCGGCACCGTTTGGTATGTGCGCCACGGCGACCTGGCGATGGGGGCCGAGTACAGCAGCTTCGTTCTGAAGTGGTCGCGGCTGGACGACATACTCGGATCGCAGGCGACTGGGGCCAGCCTGACTGATCGGCGGAGCTACCAAGAGCAGCGGATGGAACGGGGTCGGAAGCTCAACACCTGTAGCGGTTGCGGTTCCGGTTACTTCGACTCGGAGTGGGTCGGTGGTGCCGCAGGGCTGTACGAGCTGCCTGGTTGGCAGGGATATTGGGACGGCGGCCAGTGGGCCGGTGGTCCGGCGGAACCTAGCGTCGAGGCGCCTGCTGAAGCGCCGGCACCTGTGTGGCCCGCCGCCGGCTGGTTCGCGGATCCATGGGCCGCGTCCCGTCTGCGCTACTGGGACGGTGAGGCCTGGACTGCACACCTGGCGCAGTAGCTGAGTTCCTGCTGCGGGAACCATTGCCGAGCAGCAAGCACCACTACGCCTCTGCCCACGGCCAGAGGGTTGATTACACCCGCAACGTCTGCCAATCCCGTCTGACTCGGACGAAGTGCTCGAAGATAACAGCGTTCAGGTGCCGCTGAAGCGGGAAGGTGAAAGTAGTGCGCAGCGAAACACCTCCACCAGATCCCAGGTTGTGGAGCTCCCAGTCACTCAGTGCGCCCTCAGACGGCGAGTAAAGGCGCACAGGATTCAGCTCAAATCATCACCACATCCGAACGACGCAGGTCATGGCGCCTGGCAGGAGTTCGATTTATGAGCGGGATTCGATGACAGCGTTGATAGCAGCACTGGTGGTTGTGTGGAACACCCCAGCTATTTGCATGCGTGCAATCCCCTCGGATTCTTGATTCACGAATATCGTTCCGACCTCCGAGGTTCGCGCTACCAGAGCAATGAGTCCGATAGGAAACAGGAGCACTGCAACAACGATTGCCCAAACGGGTGTGTGGGTCCACACTGCGGTCAGACTGTCCGGCGTGTCACGACGCGTAACCGTGTGCTTTACGCCAGCGGTTGCGAGTTGTAAGTCGCGTAACACGTCGTCTGCGTTTCCCTGAACCTGCGCTTGACTTACTGAACTACTCGCTGAACGCAGCTGCAATTGCATCGAGAGCACATTGCGGAAAGGGATGCCAGCGTCGAAAGAGATGTCCGATTCTCTGATTGCAAGAACTGAACGAATCAGCCAAACCAGAATCAGGGTCACCATACAAAAAGAAACGATTAGCACGGAATAAGCTTCAATTAGCACAGCATCATCTGCTCACTGTTCTGTCGAGCGACCATCAGTGTGAGGGATCTATTAGGGACCTTACCTCCTCGCAAGCGACGGAGATCGAGCTTTAGATCGTGGGTCCCAGCACCGCGCGCACTAGCTCAACCTCTGACTCATTGGTCAGGGATCTTTAGGGCGTGAGCGGGCAATCAGTTGATCGCACAACACGGTTCGGACAGGCTGCAGGTTCTTGGTGGGTCTGCCCGTTTTGCGCCGAGAAGATTCAGCCTGCTGCGGTTGTTTGCCGGTACTGCGGAGCAGACGTTGAACCGGTGCTTGCTGAGTTGAATCGAACCGTGGACGGGGTGCCGGTCGGCTGGCCGATAACTTCCGCGGAGTATCAGACGCTCGAGAGTAGGTTCCCCTCGGCGGTTGAGGATCTTCTTGTTGCTTGTGCCGAGGCTGGACACCCGTCGTTTACTTCAGTCAGATTGACTTCAGCAGTCATGGACGTAGACAAAGGAAGAGCTTCCCCGCAGCAGGCCGTAGCTAAGTGGGGTATTTAGAGCGCCGCGCGGGCCGTTCTCAGTGATCGGTCTACTGCAAACCCGGAATGTGCCGAGCGTCGTCTGGAACATGGGCATGGTCACTCCGCTGGATGGTTGCGTAGGTCTCTTCTAGAGGCGAGCTTCGTTGCACCACGAGTATCTTTGCGTTCGCCGCTTCATGCATTCGACTGCCGTCGATGCTTACAAGTTCGCAGCAGATGATCTCTACTCGTGTTCGTCGTTCGATTCCAGCCAAGTGATGTTCCTTCCATACCCTTGAGCTAATAACGAAACGTGTAGCGGCATCCCGAGTGGGGTGACGTTGGTTCCCCATTGTGAGAAGTACTCCTCAGCTACATCGCTACTCAGAGGACTATCTCCTTGGGTTGAGTGCCGTGTTGCAGCCTAGGGTGATTGCCGGTTGAGGTTCAGGAGGGGTTGTAGTGGAGTTAATAGTCATTTGGGTTGTTTTGGGGCCGCTGATTGGATACGCGATCGGGAAACCAAAAGGACGAGAAGGCTACGGGTTGCTACTTGGGCTGCTGCTCGGCTTTATCGGATGGATCATCGTGGCGGTAATGGAACCGGCGGTGGGGTACTCGAATGTGGGACCCCAGAGCCCCCGGCGTGCCTGCCCGTTTTGCTACGAGCAGATCCAGTCCTCTGCTGTTGTCTGCCGGTACTGCGGAGCAGACGTTGAACCAGTGCTTGCTTTGACTGCCAAAGGTGTGCCGTTCGGTTGGCAGATCACCGCTAAGGATTATCAACAACTGCAGGAGCAGTCCCCGTCAGGGGTTCAGGCCCTTCTTGTTGCGTGTGTTGAGGCTGGGTACCCGTCATTTACCTCGGCCAGACTGACTTCAGCAGTCACGGACGTAGACAAAGGAAGACTTTCCCCTAAGCAGGCCGTAGCTAAGTGGGGTCGCTAAAGCGTTGTGAGTTCTTATGTGCCGCTGCCAGACTGTCCCCGGCCGAAGCTGACTGCGTTGGCGTTCGGGTGAGACTCTCGCAGCAATCACATCAAACTGGAGGGCACGCGTATGAGTGGCAGTGATTTCTCGAATAGCCGATGGGTTGCCGCTGGTTCTTGGATAGGACTAGCGATATCGACGTTCGCGATTCCGGCAGTTGTCTTGGCACTCGTATGGCGTAATGAGGGAAGTTTGGTGCGGAGGCACGCGTTTGCGGCGACCGTCGTGGGGTGCGTCGTCGGGGTCGTGTACGTCAGCGCGATTGTGGCGGGTCTGTTGCCTGCGGCGTTTCATCGCACGTCGCCCGCATCGTGGGTCGTGCCTGCTTTGGTCGTAAGCCTGTCTGTGTGCTGGATTTCAGCAATTGTAGGATGTGCGTTTGCACTGTTCGGGCGGCCAAAGTCAGAGGCTGCGATCTGAGCGATCTGGGTTTTAGGGTAACCAGTCAGCCGTTGAGGCTCTCAATAGAGAAGGACGCTGCCAAGTTGTCTTCAGCACTGACGGTCGTAGACAGAAGAAGAGTTTCCCCAGAGGGAGCTGTTGCCAGGTGGGGCCACTAAATCCTTGGCGGGGTCGTTCTCGCCGGTTGGGCTACTGCCAACCCGGTAGTTACGAAGGGTCGCCTGGGAGATGGAGATGGTCAGTCCATGTTGCGCCGTCCCAGTAGC
>CANJEC010000201.1 GCA_947473395.1 Actinomycetota bacterium
GGCTGGTCTGTCGGTGGTCCCCACCGAGTTTGTTTCTGATCTGGGGTATTCGCAGGAGCAGGTGTTTCCCAGCGAGGGCAGATTTGTAGTCAAGCCAACTATTAGCTCGGGCTCTAGAAACACAGCCCAATACGGCCAATCTGAGCGAGCCGAGGCCAGAGCGCACGTTGATCAGCTACTAGAGGCGGGCCATCATGTCATGGTGCAGCCCTACATCGACTCCGTTGACGATGTAGGTGAAACGGGGATGGTTTTTTTCTTGGACGAGTTCAGCCATGGCTTTCGCAAGGAAGCCTTGTTGACTGCAGGAAACGCACCTGTCGCCGGGCTCTATGCCCCCGAGACGATTGCACCTCGAGAGCCCTCCCCCGCACAGCTCGAACTCGCCCGCAAGGCACTGCAAATAACCCGCGAGCGATGTGGAACGGATTCACTTCTATACGCACGGGTGGATGTACTCGAGGGCAGCGACGGCCAGCCGCAACTGCTCGAACTAGAACTGGCCGAGCCCTCGTACTTTCTGCGCACCGATGCCACTAGCCCCGCTCGCGCCGCAGCCGCCTATGCGCGGGCACTAGCCTGACCACGCTTTCTCGCCAGCGTTCAGGATCCAATCGGGGCGCGGGTGTTCACTACTCAATTGGAGCCACTTATGAGCAATCCCAGTGCTGCTAGCCCCGCTGCCGAGAATCCGGCAGACGACTTGGTGTTGTACACCTCTGAAGCAGGTGTTGCGACTATCACCATCAATGCACCCGACCAAGGCAACTCTCTCAATGCCGCCATGCGCGATCAGCTCACCGAGTGGTTTGAGTGGGCATCGGCAGATCTCGCAGTTCGGGCCGTGGTGCTCACCGGAGCCGGCGAGCGGCACTTTTGCACCGGCGCCAATTTGGGTGGAGCCCAAAAGCCAGCGCCACCGCGACCAGAGGGAGCACCCGAGCGGGCCATGGGCGATGCCTCGCGCATGATCAAGCGGGGCTGGCAACGCCTAGTCGCTTCAATTCTTGACTGCGAAAAACCAGTCATCGCGGCAGTGAACGGAACCGCTGCTGGCGGAGGTGCACATCTGGTGCTGGCCGCCGACTTAGTGGTGATGTCCGATACGGCAAAGTTGGTTGAAGTCTTTGTGAAACGAGGCATCCTTCCAGATGCTGGCGGCGCCTACTTGCTACCGCGCATTGTTGGCCCACAGATTGCTAAGGAACTGATGTTTCTGGCCGACAGCGTTCCAGCGGAGCGATGTGCGCAGCTAGGAATTGCCAATCGAGTAGTTCCTGCAGCCGAGTTGAACGAGGCTGTTGCTGCTCTCACAGAGCGGCTCGTTGCCTCGCCGACCAAAGCCCTAGGACTGACCAAGTGGCTCATCAATCGCTCGTTTGAATCAAGCCGTCAAACTGCCTTTGAAGAAGAAGCCATGGCGCAGGACTTGCTTACCGCCTCGGATGACTTTGCCGAGGGACTGACGGCTTTCCGTGAGCGGCGATCACCCGAGTTCAAGGGCTGGTAAACGCGGGGTCTTATGCGCGAAACCAACCGCTTGGCCTTGTTGCGTTTGCGGTCGAACCCGGTGGCGTACTCGAGTCTCACACTTCTCAGTGGAGGCCGTCTGAAGCTCATCCGTCGTTCGCGCTCCAACAAGTCAAGCGGTCAATTTCACTACCCAATTACCTTGCTCCTCAAACGCAAAAAGGTCAAGAAGTTGACTTGTGATTCTCTTCTCATAGTCCGCTCACATGACATGGACTCACCGGGTGGTCTACAACTAGGTGATGTCAGAACATGAGACCATCACCGTAGAACTCAGCGAACAGGGCGTTGCCACTGTGACGCTCAATCGCCCCGAGGTCCTGAACTCGTTCAATTCGCAGATGGTGCATGAGCTCCATCAGCTCTGGCGAAGCATGCGTCACCAGGACGAGGTTCGCTGCATCGTGCTGACTGCCGCTGGCGATCGGGCTTTCTGTACCGGCATTGACCGGACCGAGCAGATCGACGACGGCCAAGGTGGGGCCCGGGCGGTAGCTGACCATGACGATGACCGGATCGCCGGGTTTGGATCCACCCCCTTTCACTTTGATGACCCCGGCGAGCTGCTTGGCCCAAAGACCAACGACCTCTGGAAGCCCGTCATTGCAGCAGTCAACGGCATGGCCTGCGGCGGAGCGTTCTACATGCTTGGCGAGTGCGATATTTTGCTCGCTGCCGAGCACGCAACGTTCTTTGATCCTCATGTGACCTTTGGAATGACTGCCACCTTTGAGCCTCTGCACCTGTTGCACAAAATGCCATTTGGTGAATTGGTTCGCATGTCGTTAGTGGGTAGCCATGAACGCATTTCTGCAGCGCACGCTGAGCGAATCGGTCTGGTTTCCGAGGTCGTCCCTGGAGCCGATCTACTGAGTACTGCTCAAGCACTTGCTGCAGTGATCGCCTCTGCTCCACAACGCGCCGTGCAGGGAACCCTGCGTTCGTTGTGGGCGGGCCTTGAGCTCACTCGCAGTCAGGCGCTGGCGCAAGGCTGGGCATTCATTGGCCTGGGGAACGACGACGAGTCCATAGCTGAAGGCCAACGCAAGTTCTCCTCGGGTGAGCGCATCACCCCGCGGATTCGCTAGTGGGCGTTGAGCCTGCGGTGAATCGATCGGTTCTGCTTGTACATCGAGCGGAACGCCTTGTAGAGACGGTCGTATTCTTTGCGATTCGCCGGGTTGGGCATGTGGACTTCAACCACCTTGACCTTGGCTCCAAGGTCACTCACATCGATAGCCCCAAGCGCTACTCCCGCTAGCAACGCTGCGCCGCGGGCATTTGCCCGAATTGGGTTCTCAACTCGGCGAATCGGTCGATTCATAACATCCGCGTGGATCTGAGCCCAGACCGGTGACACTCCCCCGCCGCCCACCAGATTGATCCAAGGAAATGGGCGATCGGTGAACTTCTCCACGGCCTCGAGCAACCAACGCGAGTTGAATGCCACGCCCTCGAGTACGGCGCGAACCATATCGGCGCGGTCGTTGCGCAGGGACAGGTTGTGCCAACCTCCGCGAATGGTGTGGTCATCCACTGGGGTTCGCTCCCCATTCAACCAGGGCGTAAAGATCACTCCGTTTGACCCCGGCTCAGTAGAGGCCGCTAGACGGTCAATTCGAGCGAAGACATCCTCAGGTGCAATCTCGGTAGACAATTCGTCTTGAGGAAAGAGCACCTGATCTCGCAACCAGTTCAAACATGCGCCGGCGGTCTCTTGCTCATCGGCTACGAAGTAGCGACCGGGCAGCGGGCTCGGGAGTGATGCCACCCCACGCATAACGTCAGTCTTTTTGAATGGCACATGACAAGACAGCCACGAGGAGGTACCCAAGTACAGGTGCCCCTCGTAGTCCTGAACTGCACCGGAACCAACCGCTGCAGACTGCACATCAGGAGTTCCCCCAATGACTGGAATGCCTGCGGACACCCCGAGTTCTAGCGCAGCATCTTCGGTGAGGTTGCCGACAAATGAGGTGGCTGGAATCAGGTCTGGCATCCACTCACGTTTGAGGCCCGCTAGCGCCAACAATTCGGGGCTATACGTGACGTTTCCAAGGTCTCGATTATCGGTCACCCAAGTCATGACGATGGAGTCATAGGTCGCAGCGCGAACCCCGGTGAGCTTCAAGTTGAGCCAGTCCTTTGGCTCCAGATACATGTCCGTTCGGTCATTCAACTCTGGCTTGGTACGGCGAAGCCAGTGAATGTGGGCGATTGGGTCCTTTCCTGAAAGCGATGGCACTCCGCCAGTCAGACTGATCCAGCGCCGAAGCTTGCGGGGGTCATATCCCTGCACCTTGATCGGCCCGCCAACCAATTTGGCAATATCGGTAGCACCGCGGGAGTCCATCCAAATGACCGAATCGCAGACGGGCTCACCTTGGGAATCGATGGCTACTGTGCCCGACCA